>NZ_JAUBUI010000148.1:0-5887 GCF_036705385.1 Microcoleus sp. B3-A4
TACAAATACCCCAGGCATCAATCTTTTTAGTTAGATCACCCCATTAAGATTAAAAAGACCTCATTATAACACAAAATCAATTCTGCAAGAGGTCTATTCATTACGTCTAGGCGACGTTGATTGACCTCATTGAATGACCAAGGCGCTGCTGTTAAAAAATGATGTAATTTGTGGTAAGTTACTCCGACGGCGTTTGCTGCCATCTGCGACAAGTTTTTTCGCTCACTTTCTCCCAATAATCCCCCTAAATAGTTCCTAAACTCTCGTTTTTGGGCAAGATGACCAAAAATATCGTCAAATCTTTGACACCATCTATCGAAGCAGGGGGGCATCGCGGCAGGGGTTGTCTCTTTCATTGGTCATTCTTTAACGTTATATGCTTGCATAGCAAGCATTCTAACGTATTTTCACCGTATTTTTTGTTTAAGTCCCGTTAATTTACTTCAACCAATCGATCAAAAAATGATTGATTGTATTCCAAATTTAGATTCAATTGCTAGTCAGTGGCAATCCAAAGCAAATAGTATTCGTTCCTCAATTAATCAAGTAAATATTGGGAATCAAGGTAAAAATGGCATTGAAAAACTTGAATATAATGTTGCAAGGGGTATTATTTCTCTTGTTGCAACAGTTCAGGCAAAACACACTTGGAATGTCACAATCCCTGAGGTAAGAGAAAGAGTTCCTGTTGATAAATATCGCTGGGCAGATATTCCTTATCCTGATGTACGAATGGAAAGAAAGTGTAGATTGGGCGTTTGTGTAAAAGTACCAGTACCTTTTACTAATTACCGAAGAGAAAAAGTGCCTTATGTAGAAATGGAAATGCGGACTATTACGCCAAAAAGAACTGTATCTCAGACAGCCTCAGCTACCTGCAAGTATGATTATACATTGAATTTGTCTACATTTGAACAAAAGCCGATATTTAATTGCGGTCAAGGATGGAGCGGTAATATAAAATTGGATGCAAGTGCAATTACTAGCATTCTAAATGGAGAGATGCCTACCTTGGGTAAGTTAGTAAATAGCCTAAGTGTTACACCACCTCTATTTAAGGATGCCAATCGTGATACTTACAATGACGAAAGAAATAAAATGATTGCTAATCATTCCAGCTCTTTCGTTTACTTTTCTTCGCAATCTTTTGTAGAATGGGCTTCGGCTGAAAACCACGGAACTAATATAGTTCTCGCAGCGGTTTCCGGTGGTGGATATGGTGCGGAGCTTGTGCGTCAAATTCAACAAAGATTGACTACTGAACTTGGTTTCTTAGGAACCTGGGCATCGCAAACCGCAGTAAATTTAGGTGTTGAACAGATTGTATCTATGTTGACAACGGGCGAAGTGATGAATTTCGGCAAGTTTCGGGTTTCCGTAAAAGCGGTGAATGTGCCTTATGTTTATCAGAAATGTGTAGTTAACCGTGGTGATTGTACTCCTGAAGCTAAGTCGCCTCGTTTAGGTTTTGCTATAATTGCAACACCAAGCAATTAAGTAATAACTAAAATATACCTCTCAGACTTAAACATTCAAGGTTTTTTACTCGCAGTTCGTCACTATTCATCTTTTCACCAGAAAACAGGAGATGAGGGGGTGGAGGCGATCGCTATTCATGCTGGAGGCGATCGTACTTTACCTTTTTTCATCAACAGGGCGATCGATAAGGGGGTAAAAAACCGTAACGCTATCTGTTTTTAAACAGAAGTACGATCGCGCTTCCTCCACCTCTTCAACAACTCCGGCGTCACCAAACCTTGCGGAAAAAATATTGTACCCAAAACAATCAGCACCCCAAAAATAATTAACCGTCCATCCCGCAGAAATTGTGCCAACCAAATCGGCAATCCCTGAATAGTCGCCATTCCCCTCAAAACCTCCGGCAAAGCAGTAAAAACCATCCCACCCAAAACTGCTCCCAGAAAACTTCTGCTACCACCTATCAACACAGAAGTCAAGTAAATAATACTAGCATCAAAAGTACCTTGACGCGCGTTCCAAGTATTCAGGAAATGAGCGCTAACTGCACCCACCACACCAGCTAAAACAGCACCTAACGTGAAAGCCAAAACTTTATAAAAAGTTGGATTAATGCCGATCGCATCAGCCGCCAACTCATCCGCCCGAATCGCCGCAAAAGCCCGCCCCACGCGAATCCGTTCCAGCCGATAGACAATCGCCATACTTACCAAAAGTAAAGGTAGTACAATCCACAAATACTCGATCGGTGTCGCAAACGGTTGCGGAATCCCAAAAATGCCCACAGCCCCGCCAGTGATGTCCAGATTCAGCGATAAAACCCGCAAAATTTCCACAAAAGCAATAGTTGCGATCGCCAAATAAATCCCACTTAACCGCAGCGCCGGAATTCCCACTAAAATACCCAGCAACCCCGAAACAGCCCCTGCAATTATCATCTCCAATAACAGCAGTGGCAGCGGAAATAAACCGCCGATCGTTTGAAACACTGTGGTAGATAAAATCGCCGCAATATACCCACCCAAAGCATAAAAACCCGGGCTAGCCAGAGACAACTGTCCAGTCATTAAAGGCAAATACAGCGACATTCCCAACATTGCACCCAGCAACATCGAGACAATCAGAAACCCATAAGTAGTCAAAAAGGTAGCCATTTGATTTTAGATATTTTAGATTAGAAGTTATTAAGGAAAATCTGGTTAGCTTGGTTTCCAATTTGGATTTATTAAGCTAGTCTGAATCTGGTCTTCCCATCGACCATTTATCAACAAATAGTCTCTAGCGTAACCTTCTACCACAAATCCCAATCTTTTCAGTAGATTACCGCTACGCTGATTGTGAGGCATATAATTTGCCATAATGCGATGTAAATTTAACTCTTCAAAAACATATTGAATTGCAATTCTCACAGCTTCCGTCATATAACCTTTACCTTGTTGCGCTTCTGCCAGATTATATCCCAAAAAGCAGAAATGACCGGCACCTTGTACCAAATTATCAAAATTAACGTTACCGACAATATACTCAGGATTAGCCTTCTCAAAAATCCACACTTTTAAAGATTTGTCAGACTTAAAGCCTGGGAAATATTTCTCTACTTGTTTTTCCCAATAAGTTTGCGTTAAAAAATCCTCCGCCCACTGTCGGTGCCAGGGAGTAAAAAACCTTTGATTGTCTCTGTAAAATTTAATGATTTCGCAAATATCGTCTTGATTGGCTAATCGCAAAAAAAGGCGATCGCTTAGTATTAAGGGAAATTCCGAATTCATCAAATTGCCTCTGAGGTATGAATAAATTTTCTAGGTACGTATGTAAAACTCCACAACAGTTTATACGGGCTGGTTTAGCTATAGTCTTTGCTGGAAACCCATTGTCCCTTCTCTAAACCGGCCTGCCTTATTAGATGTCTTGCAAAGAATACTACACCTTTTGAATCAAACGCCGTCCAAACAAACCCTGCGGTCTAACCAATAGCATAATAAACAATATGGCAAAAGCAACAGCATCCTTATAAGCCGAAAAATCTCCAGGTACAAAAGCCTCTACCAAACCAATTATAAAACCTCCCAAAACTGCCCCAGGAATACTTCCCAACCCACCCAGCACAATCACCGCCAAACCCTTCAAACCAAAAGCAATACCAAAATACGGCCCAGCAATACTCACACTCGAACCCACCAAACTCCCCGCCAAACCCGCCAGAAAACTGCTCACAAAAAACGTCAACACAATGTATCTATCAGTATCAATACCCAATAAACTAGAAGTAGTCGCATCTTCAGCCACAGCCTGCATTGCTTTGCCAAATTTAGTAAAATTTATTAAGTAAGTTAAAACAGCTACAATCGCTACAGATACCGCAAAAATTACTATTTGAACAGTACGAATCGGAATTGGTTTATCCCCAGTCCCGAAGTTAATGGCAGCAGGTAAAGAGCCGTAAGTGTTAGCAGGAAAAGTGTAAATTTCCGCACCGACCAGATATTGGATGATATTGGCGATCGCAACAGCTACACCCAAACTAGAAACCACAGTCAGCAGAGGCTCCGAGTGTCGTCGGCGCAAAGGTAAAAAAGCAACTCTTTCAACTATTACTCCTACCAAACCAGCCATGACACTTCCCAAAATTAACGCCACAGCAAAAGGCAACTGCACCGGAATTCGAGCGTTAGCCCACAACCCATTAAAACCGAAAGCTCCTCCCATCAGCGCATAAGTGAAATAAGCACCCAAAGTAAATACGGCACCGTGAGCAAAATTAATAATTCCCAAAATAGAAAAGACCAGCGTGTATCCCAGGGCAAAAATAGCATACACGCTGCCGATCGACAAACCATTCAAAAATTGTTGCAAAAACAGAGTTAAGTCCATTACCAGTTAAGAAGTGAGCATCACACCAAAATCATTCAACAACAAATATGTCCGCGATTTTCCCTCTTCCCTCTTACTTCTTTGGTCTTCCTGACACCTGTTACATCCGTTACATCTTTTACAAAAGCAGTGGACTAATTTCCCTCTCCCCTCATTTCAAAAACTCAAACTTACCATTATTGCCATCTGCCTCCATCTTAATCCGTGCCACATAAAACTCTTTCTGATTAATCTCACCTTCAGGGGTAAAATAAATTTCCCCCAAAGGCGTGTCATACTTTCCACGCAACAACTGCTGATTCAAATTTGTACGCAACTCTGCTAAAGGCTTTTGGCTAACCTTAGACTGAGCATTAAGTGCCTTTAATGACTCTACAAAAACTTGTACGCCAGTAAAAGCCTGAGCGCTAAACTGAGGCGGTTCTTTCTTAAATTGAACGCGATAAGCATCGCGAAAAGCCTTATTAACTTCATTTTCATATTCCGGGCTGTAGGCTTGGGCAATCAAAACTCCATCACAGAGTGCTTTACAAACAGGAAATAAATTAGAAGTATTCAGACCATTGCCGCCAATTATCGCGCCTTTGTAACCCAACTCCCGCAATTGCTTAATTAAATTGCCTCCATCGGCGGCCAACCCGGAAATAATTATCAAATCGGGGTTGACATTTATTGCGTTAGTAGCTTGAGATTGGAAATCTGTATCAGTAGTCAAGAATTTTTGGACGGTTGCCAATTCCAGCCCCATATCTTTAACAGTTGTCTGAAAAGTTTCAGTCTCAGATTTGCTAAAAGCATCATTCTGAGCAAAAAACACGGCTACTTTCTTAATATTGGGATTTTGCTTCAGTGCAGCTTTAACTGCATTAGGTGCTACCACGGCCACAGGCGCGGAGACTCTGGCCACATAATCGCCAATCTGGGGAATGCCTTTAGCAGTGTTGGAGGGTCCGAGTACGGGAACTTTTGCTCGATCGGCGATCGGATCGGCACTAAAAGCCTGCTGCGAGAGAGTTGGGCCCACAATACCCACCACCTTATCCTGATTGATCAGAGTATTGAAGGCATTGATCGTCCCTTGTTCATCTCCACCGGTATCTTGGAACACCAGTCTAATCGGCGTCCCATCCACACCGCCCTTATCGTTGAAATACTTCTCAGCAATTTTCGCCCCAGCCACCTGTTCCTGACCCAGTAAAGCCACATTGCTAGTTTGCGCCACCCCAACCCCAACGGGAATAGCGGTAGAGTTCCCCGCAGCCGAACCCTCTGGCGAAGTTGCCGGAGATGGCGAAGTACCTGGAGATACGGCAGTTGATGTCTGGGGAGTGTTGGTCTGACTGCAAGCGCTCAGCAGTAAAGCGCAGGTAACGAACAAGGCAGTAGGACGAGCGGCAGGTTTTTTCATAAGCGGGCGATCGAAAATCTATATATAGAACATTTACACGTAGAGATATTCTACCCAGGCGCGGTAGATACTCCCCTCAAAAGTCCAATCTTGCCCAAAAAAAAGACCCCATAGTTAAAAGAGGAGTCA
>NZ_JAUBUI010000149.1:0-5868 GCF_036705385.1 Microcoleus sp. B3-A4
CCGCCGTCGCTGCCTTTGTTGTTGGTAAATTCGCAATCTCTGATAGTCAGAACACCGCCGCTTTTGGTTGCGATCGCGCCGCCCCCCCGTTCGGTATTGTCCGCTCGCGAACCATCATTGCCGCTAAACTTGCTATTAATTACATTTGTCGTGCTGCGAAAACCCGTGTAAATGCCGCCACCAAAACCGGCAACATTATTATTGACTTGGCAATTTTCTAAAGTTAAAGTGCTGCTACCTCCTGTTTGAATGCCACCACCGGCGCTAGTTGCGTCATTATTCGGATCGGTTCCAGAAACTTTGCCGTTGGCAACAATCAGGTTTTTTAGAGTAACATTTGTTGAACCTTCGGTTAGGATAACTCGCGAAGCATTGTTGCCACTGATGGTTAAATTTGCTGCACCAACTGCATCAATTGTCAAGTTTTTGTTGATGACAAGTTGACCGGAAGTGAGAGTAATTGTTTGGCTGGCAAGAGTGGAGGCAAATTGAATGGTATCGCCAGCAACAGCCGTGGCGATCGCATCTCTCAAGGAACCGGCTCCGCTATCTCTATTGTTGGTAACGGTAATAGTCTTTAAAGCCCCTTGATAATCCGCCATTGCCTCTGGAGTCAAGGCTAGCGGTGCTTCAATATCACCCTTGGCAAACTCCAAATTCCAGTTACCGCCGCGGCCAGTGCGATCGCTAGATGCCGCCATATCAGCCCCGGTTAACTCGCCCAGGCGATCGACAAAATCGCTTCCCGAACCCGCAGCAACATCGCAACCATAAAGCACAATATCTGCTTTGTCGCTTAGCGCATTTCGCCACTCTTGCAACTGGCTTTCATATTGTGACAAATTATCCGAATTCAGCGTTGCAGAACCTAGCTGCAAGCTGCCAGAATTGCCGTGAGAAAAAACGTGAACTTGGTCTACAGTTTCCCCCGCAGCAGAAATTGTTTGCAGTTTCGCAGTAATTTGCTCGACTCCGTTACCATTTTTATCTAAAATGACGATCTCTGCACCGGGAAGCACGCCATCGGCAAGAGTTTGATAGTCATCTAAGTCGGAATAAATGAAGACAAGAGATTTAGAACCAGCATTGTGGAGAACAGATTGTGAATCCATGTTAGTGGCAAAAGTTGAACTCATTTCGCATACCCATGAGAATGTTTACTATTTGCTGGTAGATTCACCTTGAAAGCAGAAGGCTAGAGATGCAGAAGGCAGTAGGCAGAATTAAAACCTCGGTGATCCATCGGGGAGATTAAAATTTAGGGAAAAAGTTTAATTTTCTGCCTAAGTGAAATCCGAGACTTGTCTCCCAAATCAGCTTAAGCTGTGTGAAACTTGCGATTTTTTTAGCAATTAACTGCAGAAAATGTAATGTAAATAGTCTGGCACGGGGAACCTCTCTATGTAGATTGGCCATGCACACCCTTAGCGAGATAAGTAGTGCATCAAACCATTTTAAAGCCTTGGTCAGGTAAAATTCATAAAAGATTTTCTGGGGTTCCGAATTCCTGAGAATCTCTATAGCTATTACCTGATACATTCACATTATGGAAAACCAGGAAAATTGCCCCTAAAAAATTGATTAATTTAACTTTTTTTATAGCTGGCAAAAAGTTCCCCAAAATCTGAAATTTAGTGCTTGAGAAAGCTTGCTTTATTCGGGTACTCCTGAGCTGGCTAGCCAGCTCAGGAGTGCAATAGACGGATGTGCCTCATTCTAGGTGTGGCCGATCGGCAATAAACAAGATTTATTACCGATCGCGCTGTTAAAAAGAATCGGATCGAGCGATCCTCTTCGTTGGCGTAGCCCCCGTAGGAGAGGGCTGCGCTAACGTCATCCACCACATTTCAGGAGTTTGAGAGCTTTCTTCACCACTCCTAAGCGGGCTTGCTGCTTATGACGCACTCTACCCGAGGCAGTTAGATTGTTAGCTGAGTGAAATCGCTAGCGGTGAGAATACCGGGGGTAATACCGTTAAGCTTCGCCAACAATTGATTGGTGTCCGTCACAGTAATCAAAGTTTGATTGTTGCTGGAAGTAATACTGAGTTGATTAAAACTCAAACCAGAATTCAACCCAATTAAATCCTCTCCCTTGCGGAAATCATTAATGATGTCGCTACCCAAACTTTGACTTAGGAAAAACACATCATTTCCCGAACCACCAGTCAAAGTATCGTCCCCAACATTGCCGGAAAGGAAATCGTCCCCAGCACCGCCGCTGAGAATATCATTACCTTTGCCGCCGTACAGGGTATCGTTACCGATGTCGCCACAGAGCACATCGTTTTCATCGCCACCGAAGAGCAAGTCGTTGCCCTCACCGCCATCGAGACTGTCGTTTTCTTTGCCGCCGTAGAGGCTGTCATTTCCCTCCCCGCCAAAAATCAGGTCTGCACCTTCATTGCCAAAGGCAATATCGTTGCCGTTTCCGGCATTAATTGTGTCATTTCCTAAGTTGCCTAAAATGTAGTCGTCCCCATCTTCACCCAGCAAGATATCGTCATCTTTACCGCCAAAAATGCTGTCGTTACCAACGCCGCCGGCAACTGTATCATTGCCGAGATCTCCCCTCAACAAGTCCTCGCCATCGGCGCCGACAACAGTGTCAGGATCTTTGCCAGCGTAGATGGTATCGTTGCCAGCGCCGCCAGAGATGAAATCGCTGCCTCCATTGCCGAAGATTGAGTCGTTATCTGCACCGCCTTGGATGTTGTCATTCTCGCCCATGCCGTAGAGAGTATCGTTGCCGGCTTGTCCGTTAATTGACTCGTTGATGCCACCGCCCATGATGAAATCGTTACCTTCGCCGCCGTTGACAGTTTGTTGGACGGGGTTGGGGGTGATGGTGGCAGGATCTAGTTGCGGGGCGTTGAGGCTATCGAGTAGGCAATCATCTACGGGCGGAGTTGGAGTCGGAGTCGGTTCCGGTGTCGGCGGAGTCGGAGTTGGCGCCGGTGTGGGAGTCGGAGTCGGTCCCGGTGTGGGAGTTGGCGCCGGTTCGGGCGTGGGAGTCGGAGTCGGTTCCGGTGTGGGAGTTGGCGCCGGTTCGGGCGTGGGAGTCGGAGTCGGTTCGGGCGTGGGAGTTGGCGCCGGTTCGGGCGTGGGAGTCGGCGCCGGAGTCGGTGGTGTTGGCGCCGGAGTCGGAGTCTCAGTCGGAACGGGTGCGGGCGCGGGTGTCGGAGTTGGCGCGGGCGCGGGTGTCGGAGTTGGCGCGGGCGCGGGTGTCGGAGTTGGCGCGGGCGCGGGTGTCGGAGTTGGCGCCGGTGCGGGTGTCGGAGTTGGCGCCGGTGCGGGTGTCGGAGTTGGCACCGGTGCGGGTGTCGGAGTTGGCACCGGGACGACACTACCTCCCAATTCAAAAGAGCCACTGTCCACGATCGCACCTGGAATGGTGTCGCCATCTTGAGGGCGAGTCACGCCGCGCTGATCCGTAGCGGGTGCGCCCGTGGCAATCCCTTTATCAATTGCCGGACTTCCTATCAGCAGCGGCCTGACTAAAGCGCCGTTGAGGGTTTGCAAAGGGCCGAGTTTCGGGTCTGCGACCGTCACACTTGTCGTCACCTTGGTATCGGTGTCAATCACCGGCCACTGAAAATTCCCTCCTAGATCGCTATATTGGGCGGTGGCGTGTTGCTGGATGCCCCAAGGGTTTCCTCCGTTAGCCGCTGTATTGTTGGAAAGAATCGTGTTTTTGAGGGTGACATTATTGGCATCAGCGAAGATACCTCCACCAACCCAGCCGGCCGAATTATCGGCGATCGTCGTGTTGAGAATGGTTGTGGGTGCACCAAGAGTCATTGCACCGCCGAGTTTGTTGAAATCACCAGCAGCAAACGCCGTGGAGTTGCCAGAAAACGTACTGTTAGTAATCGTAGTAGGGGCATTTCGCATCCACAGCCCGCCACCTTGATTGCCGGCTTTGTTGCCCGCAAAGGTGGTGTTGGCAATGGTCAATCCCTGGTTGGTGCTGTCGCTCAAAACCGTTACCCCACCACCGTTTCCAGGATTTCCACCGTTGGGTAGCCCCAGAATTTCGTTATTTTGGAAGGTACTCTTTTCCAAAATAACCTTGTCTTGGCTGCCGGTGAACAGATAAGCTGCGCCTCCTTCACCTCGACCTTTATTGTCTTGAAATACGCTATTGGTAATCTTAATTGTGCCGGAAGCTTCGCTCGGATTGCTGGCTCTGTCTGTGTAAACTGCGCCGCCAAAACCCCTTAAAAACGGATTCTCTTGGCCTGTTGCGTAAACGGCTGCGGTGGTGTCGTTGCCGATGAATCGGGAGTTGTCAATTGTTAGCTTACCTTGAAGGCTGTTAATTGCCCCGCCGTTAATTCCTTTGTTGTTGGTGAAGTCGCTGTTGGTGACTGTAAAAGTTTTGAAACTCAAAAAGCCGATCGCACCTGCACCGCGTTCATCGTTAGCGGAGGTGGCTGCGTTGCCGTTGAATTTACTGTTGGTAACAGTCAGGGTATTGTTGAAATTACCGAAAATTGCGCCACCGCCTTTATCGGCTACGTTGTTGTTGAACTGAACGTTTTCTACGGTGAGGTTTACTTCGTCGGTTGTGCCGATCGCGCCACCTCGATCAGTAGTTTTGCCGTTAGTAATAATCAGGTTTTTGACAACAAAATTGGTAGCAGTTGCCACGTTGGCATTGACAAAAAAGGCGCGGGATGCGTTGTTGCCGCTGATGGTTAAACCGGGTGCGGCGGCGCCGTCAATGGTAATGTTTTTGCCAACGGGAATATCGAGTTGACCGCTGGTTAAAGTAATGGTTTGGCTGGCTAAACCTGGAGCGAAGGTGATGATATCGCCGGCAACAGCGGTGGCGATCGCAGCCCTTAATGAACCGGGCCCGCTATCGCTATTGTTGGCTACTACGATCGTAGCTAAATCACCTTGGTAACTAGCCATAGCCTCTGGCTGCAAGGCTGAGGGAGATTCAATTTGACCAGAAGCAAATTCTAAATTCCAGTCGCCGCTACGGCCGGTTGTGTTGGTGGATGCCGCAACGTCAGCCCCGGTTAATTGACTGAAGCGATCGACGAAATTAGCACCTGTACCGTCTGCTACATCGCAGCCGTACAGCATGATGTCTGCTTGTGGGGCTAGTGAAGTTTGCCACGAGTCCAACTGGCTTTTGTATTGCTCTATGTTATCGGAACCCAGAGCGGTATTGCCGAGTTGTAGGCTGCCAGAACTGCCGTGAGAAATAATGTGAACAGAGTCTATCGCCCCGTTAGTAGAGGCGTATTTTTCAATTTCGGAGGTAATTTGTTCGATGCCGTTTTTGGTGCTATCTAGTATTACTACCTGCTGTCCGGGCAGCACTCCCGCTGTCAGTGACTCGTAATCTTCCACGCCGGAGTCAATGAAGACTAAGGAGCGCAGTGGCCGGTTTTCAAGAGAAGATTGGGAGTTAACTTGAGCGAACGTAGAACTCATATTGGAGACTCCATTTAGGGCATTATTAGTAGATACACCCTAGAGTAACCTCATCAGACTTATTTGATTATATCTTAACACTAAGTTGAGACATAGTGTTCTTTTTTTTTTAATTTTATGGATTTATTTGGTTCGCTATTTGCCTGTTGCCTATTGACTGCATTGGAAATTTTAACCTCTACCGCTGGGAATATATTACAACATTTATCGCCCCTATTTAAATAAACCAATATAGGTTGTACTATCAAATTTATGCGACCTTATTTTGCTAACAGTAGCCTGATTTTAGGTAGTCGGAAATGGTGGAGGTGATTTTCCCCAGCCTAACTTCTGTTAATTATCTGGGGGGGTGACGACCCGCCCCAAACCCATAGTTAGTAAGGATTGAGCCAACTTGTGGTAAAAAAAGATAGGCAGC
>NZ_JAUBUI010000150.1:0-5815 GCF_036705385.1 Microcoleus sp. B3-A4
GTCTCTGTTTTTGATCTTGAGATAGATGGTTTTTGGCTGGCATACATTATAACTAATGAGCGCTTATTCTATATTTATATTATACAATCTAGCTGCGTATCAGCTTATTAGCACTAAACTCCTGCGATCGTCCGTAGGTAAAAATATCGTTAAAACCGCTAGGAATCTTGGGCATACTTGGTCTGTCAAGCAAGTGAGCTTTCCCTGGGGCAACAGCGGGTCAAGCACCACCAGTTGCAGTCGCACTCAAACAACAAAAAAGTTGTGTTAAAATAGCGGGAAATTAAACCCGCCGACGGTTAGTCTCTAAAACGGCGATCGCCCTGGCAAGTCCCGACGGCAGCGGGCATCAAAAAACCAAAATTGGTCAAGCCTGAACTTTGGTTTGGATCGGGTAAATCTACCAGCTTTTAGCTCTCAGTTCCCCACTCATGGCGGGAAAATAGCCCCTGTCGGGTCGCGAGGTTTAAAGTTAGGTTAAAAAGCTTGACAGTATAGGATATAAAGCTGTATAAGGGATGCGACAAGCAGCCACAATCCTACCTATAACTGTCTGTTAAGTCTGGCGTAACCGAGGACTCTGGGCAGTTGTCAGTTAGAGGCAGATTGTGGTCGAACCCGTAGAACCAGTTGTCGATCGTCCGCAGAGCAACTCAAGCAAGTCGGGCGATCGAGAGATGAAATTAGCACGTGATGGTATAATCAACTGTAATGTAATGTGGGCTTGACCTGAATTGATGCCTGGGCGGTATAAGGGCTCAGCCCCCTACGTTCAAGCAGAAGTAGACACGCCTACTGTGAATCAACAGTTATGGATAGGTTCTATTTTGGCAGTTATTGTCAACAGGCAAGCAACCACAAAAATTAGCAGTTGGGAATTGCTGGTCGTCGAGTTGAATAGAGTGTGAAGGTGTGAGGAAAATGAACAGAACTTTTTGGAATTTACTGCTAGTATCCCCGGCAATTCTGGGGCTATCATCAGTCATGAGTGCCACTGCGATCGCCGCAGAAGCTCCAGCAACCGCTGAAGCCAACCAGCTAACTACAGCTCAGTCATCTGAGTCAAAAATTGCAGAAATAGTTGGAGAAATAGTTGCAGAACCAGTTGCAGCAGCCCCTGCTGCTCCAGAAAAGCTGGCTTTAAACAGCAGTGTCGAAGCGGCCCAAACCCCGGTCGTCAAAGAAGCAGACGCTGAAAAACTCGCCTCAATCGAACCAGAAACCAGCGAAGCAGCACTGCAAACAACACCGCAAACAACAGGGAGCGACATCGAGTTAGCAGCCCCAAGCGCTCCGACCAGCGCCGCAGCAGCGACTGAACCCCTAGCAGCAGCAGGTACAGCCGAATCCTCGCCCCAAGCATCAGACTTGGCAGTGCAAATCAGCCCGACAGACACCGCTGGCAAAATTGAAGTGCCAGCAGTCGCCAGCACCCCAGCTACTACCCCAGCTACTACCCCAGCTACTAAGGTAGAAATTGCTCAGACAGTGCCCGCCGGAATGGGCGGCCCCATCGTCCCTGTGGCTCCCCAAGCGCTGCCGGCCCAACCATCCGGAACCATGTCCCAGGTGACATCAGTCACTCAGCTTTCTGACGTGCGACCGACAGATTGGGCATTCCAAGCCCTGCAATCCCTAGTCGAACGCTACAGTTGTATCGTAGGTTATCCCGACGGCACCTACCGCGGCAACCGCGCCCTGACTCGCTACGAATTTGCAGCGGGCGTCAACGCTTGCTTAGACCAGATAACCCAGCTAATTGGGTCAACAGGTAACTTAGTTACCAAAGATGACTTAGCCATCCTGCAACGCCTGCAAGAAGAATTTGCAGCCGAACTCGCTACCCTGCGCGGACGAGTAGACGGCCTAGAAGCTCGCACTGCAGAACTCGAAGCAAACCAGTTCTCCACCACAACCAAACTGGCTGGAGAAGCCATTTTTGCCGTCAGCGACACCTTCGGAGATCCTATACAAGCTCGTGACGCCAACGGCAATCATATCCGCGATCGCGACGACCAAACTGTCACCAACTTCGGCTACCGGGTGCGCTTGAACTTATTGACAAGCTTCACCGGTCGAGACTTGCTCAGAACCCGCTTGCAAGCAGTCAACGTCGCCAACTACGGAGCATCAACCGCTACCGGCACTAACATGGCTCGCTTGGCCTTTGACGGCGAGGAGGGTAGCCAATTCACACTAGACGAACTGTACTATCGTTTCCCGGTCGGTCCTGCTACAGTCTTTGTCGGTCCTAAAGGACTTGACCTGGATGAAATTGCAGATACGGTAACACCCTTTAACTCTACGGGTACTGGTGCTATTTCCAGATTTGGAGTTCGCAACCCGGCCGTATTCCGCGGGCCGCAGGGAGCTGGCGGAAGTTTGACTTTCAACTTGGGCGCCCTGCGAGCTACCGCGGGCTATCTCGCGGGCGACAGCGACGCTCCCAACCCAGCAGACGGCAGGGGCGTTTTCGACGGTTCTTTCAGCGCTCTGGGTCAGATAGGCTTTTTTAGCAGACCGTTTGATTTGGCCTTCACTTACACCCACAAATACAATCGGGCAGGCGATGTTGGCATCATGGGCGGTACGGGCAGTGCCTTGGCTAACCGACCCTTCGGTCAAGCAACCACTCAAGCAGATAACTATGGCGTGCAAGTTAACTTCAAACCCAGCCGTCGCTTTCAGATTGGCGGTTGGTACGGTTATACGAAGGCTGAGCAACTGCGGGGGGGCGGCAATGACGCTACCATCCAGAATGGTGCTATCACTTTGGCCCTGGCAGATTTTGGCCGGCAAGGCAACCTCCTAGGTTTTGTCTTCGGTGTACCGCCAAAAGTTACTGAGAGTGATGTCGCCAGAAACCGCAACACCTCTTATCACTTAGAGGGTTTCTATCGCTTCCAAGTCAATGACTTTATCTCAGTGACACCGGGCGTTTACGTGATTATGAATCCCGAACACAACGAGGAAAACAAGGATATCTGGGTCGGACTCCTGCGTACTACCTTTAGTTTCTAAGGTTCCCAAATATCTACTCACAGCTAAAAGCGGCAGGCGACTGCCGCTTTTATTTATTGGTCATCAGTGGATCGATTTTAGATTTTAGATCTTCAATTGTTAACAGTTAACAGTGATCCGTCAACAGTCAACAGTCATTTGTCAACACTCAACAGTTCACAAATTATGAATTTTGGCGGCAAATCCCGAATACGGAGGTGTAGCCGTGCAAAAATGTGCTGCCGCCAACGGGGCCGATTTCGCCGTTGCAGAAAAAGCCGCTCAGCGGGATGTTTTTGAGGTATCGGCCGAACAGTCGAGAGTCAAAGTTCGACTGGCCGTAAAGCCCTTCACCGCGCCCCAGACAAGAGAACATCAAGGCGCCGGCGCTGGATGTACCGCTGTACTCGGCAGCCCGCTGATAGCGATCGAGCAGCATTTCTAGGTCTTCTGCGGAGGTGCGGGCGTCGCGCAGGTGAAATTGGATGCGCTGTCCGGGACGGACTCGATCGCCGATCGCAATTGCTCCCACTTTCGGATCTACCCCCAACAGATTGCGGATTAAAAAATCTCCCGGCTCTAATTTGAGTTTGAATTCATCGCTGACTAAGCCTACAAATAACGAGTGCTGGGCTAATTCTCGGTCTTCTTCGCTTAAAGTTTGAACTAACTCTCGCAAAGCCTCTAAGGGCGATCGCTCGATGCCCCCGCTGCCGGTATCGTCGGTTTGTTCTTCGAGTTTCAGCAAAATATTGCGTTCTCCTTCCGTCACGCGATAAGGATGCCCGATCGGCCTGCAGCCTTGAGCTACGATCGTTTCCAAAACTATATTGCCGCTCAAAGCTACCCCAACCGTCCCTTCTCGGTAAAGCTGATAGTCGCAAAACAGCGCCGCGCCCCTGCCCGCACCGTCCCCCCCGGCGAGCCCCCCTACCTTCGCCGCCCCCGGATAGGCATAATCTAGTCCTTGCAGCAAATCGTTAATTTTTGCCGAAAAGGGGTCCGCCAAGATGATGAACTGCGGTTCTTCCTGGGCCGGCACGCCCAAGAGATCCACCCAAGTATCCGGGGGGCTGTCTAAGTCCGGCAGTTCTTCTGCACCGACGTGAAAAGTTCTGACATTCACTCCCGGCAAGCGCGCCAGACTCAGGCTGACTGCGGGAGAACCCTCGACTTCTTCGGTGAGGCCGCCCCGGTTGGTGCCGATGACTCCTCCCCCGCCGCAGCCCAGGATCGCGGGCACTGGCAGCAGTTCTCGGAGTAAAGGCATCAGGCGAGAATACTCGCTGGCAAAGGCAGACGAGATAAATATCAGCGCTAAATCCGCCGGGCCTTCTAGGTCGCGATCGGCTTGTTCTATAACTTCTTTGAGGGCGGATTCCAAAGACGGACGGGTTGATAAGGCGCTGACCCATTGCATTTGGTTTTCGGTGTACATAAGGCAAACTTCTCTATAAAACTATCTCTAGACATTAGGCTAACCGGAACTTGCCGTCGGGGGGACGGTATTCTTGGGCGATCGATTCCCCTCGATCGCCGTTCTTGTGTTAACATAAGTTAACATGAGAGTCCCCTTAATTTGTTAAGTGTGAAATGCCGTGTTCAGCTAAATCTTAAAAGATAAAGCTCAATACAGTTTGACACACCAACCTCGTGTAATGTTTTCATCAAAAGTAAGGTTGGCTCGACCTACATTGATGCCTGTGGACTAGAACCCGCCTACGGGCTAGTAAAGCAGGGAGTAGAGACGGCTACTGCATCATACTTATGGATGGTTTCTATCTGGGCTGCTGCAACAGCAGCGCATCTCAAGCTATTATTAGCTGGGGTCGCCATACCGAAACAGCAAATCCAACCCAAACAAACATCCAAAAAGAAAACCTTTCTTAGTTAATAAGGTGACAGTCAACGACTCAACACTAAAGTGACTGGGCTTCTGGCCTAAAACTTCAGTTTTACTTGACCAGCCTAAGACTCTAGAGGTCTAAGTTTTTTGAGTGATGACACCAAGCGGCTGCTTAGCTAGTCCCTTGCTCTGTCGTTAACGGTTAAACATCTTTATTTGGGTTAAGGATGTGCCGTTAGCCGAACAAGCTCACTAAACCCAGGGGCGTGCTAACATTACCTAGAAATAGGTCGGGGACCACCATATTCTCCTACACATTCATACCAACAAGCTTTATGACAACAACACCCGCAGGCAACATCCAAGAAAAAATTGAAGAAGAACTAGAAAGCGCTCGTACCGTCTGTGACCTCAAGGGCGCCACTTCCGGGGAATGCGCGGCGGCGTGGGACGCAGTTGAAGAACTGCAAGCAGAAGCTTCCCACCAAAAGCAAGTCAAACCTAAGAATTCTTTTGAAAAATTTTGCGACGACAATCCTGACGCTGCTGAGTGCCGCATCTACGAGGAATAAACGAGCCATTTAGCTCTATTCCTGCCCTCCCGCGCCGAAATCTAACTTTTGGCGCGGGAGAATTTTATTTTAGGGGTTGAGCCTTGAAATAGTAGCGAGATTTGCCCTCTATCCCAATACGGTTAAAATCAGGCCGCTTCTCCCCACTCCCCGAACCAAGGGGGACAATAATTCGCTCTGGCGCGCCTTGGTTCGGGGGATGGGAAGGCGAGATTTGAGGAATAAACAGTTTTAATCCAAGCATATTGCCGTCTATCGCGTCTCAAGTACCCTTCAAAGCGCGCCAAGTACCTTAGAAAAAATAGCAGTAACTAAAACATTAAGTAGGTCGGCGAGAAAAAACAAAACTATGTTAAGATAGATAAAGAAAGATATATTTCTAGTGACGTAACAAATA
>NZ_JAUBUI010000151.1:0-5798 GCF_036705385.1 Microcoleus sp. B3-A4
TTTACTTAATTTTCCTAAACTTGATACAAAACAAAAAACCTCTATCAAATAAATGATAGAGGTTTTCAAAAAAGAAGGCGGCGACATACTCTCCCACAGTTATGCAGTACCATCTGCGCAATCGGGCTTAACTTCTCTGTTCGGAATGGGAAGAGGTGAGCCCCGACGCAATAACCACCTTAAGAGGTTTTGCAAGGGTGTTTCGTTTTAAAAACGAGACAACAATACATAATATCTTAACATACTGAGATAAAGAAAAATTATTTTAAGAAAGATTCTCCCTCTCTAGTTGTAAACAACTAGAGAGGAAAATTGCACATAAACTTACGGGTTATTAGTACTACTCGACTATGACATTACTGCCTTTACATCTATAGCCTATCAACGTTGTCATCTCCAACGACCCTTAAAAGAAATCTCATCTTGTGGTGGGTTTCGCGCTTATATGCTTTCAGCGCTTATCCCTTCCAAACGTAGCTACTCTGCGGTGCTCCTGGCGGAACAACAGATACACCAGAGGTTTGTCCAATTCGGTCCTCTCGTACTAGAATCAGATCCACTCAAATTTCTAACGCCCACAGTAGATAGAGACCGAACTGTCTCACGACGTTCTGAACCCAGCTCGCGTGCCACTTTAATGGGCGAACAGCCCAACCCTTGGGACCTTCTCCAGCCCCAGGATGTGACGAGCCGACATCGAGGTGCCAAACCCCCCCGTCGATATGAGCTCTTGGGGGAGATCAGCCTGTTATCCCCGGCGTACCTTTTATCCTTTGAGCGATGGCCCTTCCATGCGGAACCACCGGATCACTATGCTCTACTTTCGTACCTGATCGACCTGTATGTCTCTCAGTCAAGCTCCCTTATGCCATTGCACTCTACGCACGGTTACCAAGCGTGCTGAGGGAACCTTTAGAAGCCTCCGTTACTCTTTTGGAGGCGACCACCCCAGTCAAACTACCCACCAAGCAATGTCCTCTCGAAAGAGAGTTAGATCTCAGATAAGCAAAGGGTGGTATTTCAACAATGACTCCACAACGCCTAGCGACGCCACTTCATAGTCTCCCACCTATCCTACACATCACTTATCCAAGACCAATACTAAGCTATAGTAAAGGTGCACAGGGTCTTTTCGTCCCACTGCGGGTAATCGGCATCTTCACCGATACTACAATTTCACCGAGCTCATGGCTGAGACAGTGTCCAGATCGTTACACCATTCGTGCAGGTCGGAACTTACCCGACAAGGAATTTCGCTACCTTAGGACCGTTATAGTTACGGCCGCCGTTTACTGGGGCTTCAATTCAATGCTTCTCCGAAGATAACATCTCCTCTTAACCTTCCAGCACCGGGCAGGTGTCAGGCCCTATACTTCATCTTACGATTTTGCAGAGCCCTGTGTTTTTGATAAACAGTCGCCTGGACCTTTTCACTGCGGCCAGCATTGCTGCTGGCGACCTTTCTCCCGAAGTTACAGGTCTATTTTGCCTAATTCCTTAGCCATGAATCTCTCGAGCACCTTAGGATTCTCTCCTCGACTACCTGTGTCGGTTTACGGTACGGGTTCTTATAATCTAAGTTTAGAGGTTTTTCTTGGAAGCCCTTAGGCACACTATCTCTTTGTCCGAAGACTCCGAGTACTATCGTATTTCCCCAAGCCGCGTGGATTTGCCTGCGCAGCTTATAGGTAGGTACTTCAACGAACTATTCCGTCAGTTCGCGGTGCTTTCATCACTCCGTCACCCCATCACAATTATAAGAAGTACGGGAATATTAACCCGTTGGCCATCGACTGTCCCTTTCGGGTTCGCCTTAGGACCCGACTAACCCTCAGCTGATTAGCATAGCTGAGGAAACCTTAGTCTTTCGGTGTGCGGGTTTCTCGCCCGCATTATCGTTACTTATGCCTACATTTTCTTTTCTAACCAGTCCAGCATACCTTACGATACACCTTCAACCCTGTTAGAATGCTCCCCTACCACTTATACTTACGTATAAATCCATAGCTTCGGTAATATGCTTATGCCCGATTATTATCCATGCTCGTCCGCTCGACTAGTGAGCTGTTACGCACTCTTTAAATGAATGGCTGCTTCCAAGCCAACATCCTAGCTGTCTGGGCAGACAAACCTCGTTTTTTCAACTTAGCATATATTTGGGGACCTTAGCTGATGGTCTGGGTTCTTTCCCTCTCGGACATGGACCTTAGCACCCATGCCCTCACTGTTAGTAAACATTATATAGCATTCGGAGTTTGTCAGGAATTGGTAGGCGGTGAAGCCCCCGCATCCAATCAGTAGCTCTACCTCTATATAACTTTATGACCAACGCTGCACCTAAATGCATTTCGGGGAGTACGAGCTATTTCCGAGTTTGATTGGCCTTTCACCCCTACCCACAGGTCATCCGAAGACTTTTCAACGTCAACCGGTTCGGACCTCCACTATGTGTTACCACAGCTTCATCCTGCCCATGGGTAGATCACACGGTTTCGCGTCTAACACTACTGACTAAAGCGCCCTATTCAGACTCGCTTTCGCTACGGATCCGTGACTTAATCACTTAACCTTGCCAGCAACGTTAACTCGTAGGCTCATTATGCAAAAGGCACGCCGTCACCCCACTAAAGGGCTCCGACCGCTTGTAAGCGTATGGTTTCAGGATCTATTTCACTCCGTTATTCACGGTTCTTTTCACCTTTCCCTCACGGTACTGGTTCACTATCGGTCTCTCAGGAGTATTTAGCCTTAGCGGATGGTCCCGCCAAATTCAGACAGGGTTTCACGTGCCCCGCCCTACTCAGGATACCACTATCGTTATCTTCTCTTACTTATACGGGACTATCACCCTCTATGGTTAACCTTTCCAGGTTATTCTAATTCAATCCGCAACAAATGTCGTGGTCCTACAACCCCAGTATTGCCGTAACAACACTGGTTTGGGCTAATCCGCGTTCGCTCGCCACTACTTACGGAATCACTTTTGTTTTCTTCTCCTCCGCCTACTTAGATGTTTCAGTTCAGCGGGTTTGCCCACCTATCGGTGTACTATGTCTTCAACATAGTGGGTTGCCCCATTCAGGTATCTACGGATCAATTCGTGTGTGCCAATCCCCGTAGCTTTTCGCAGCTTATCACGCCTTTCATCGCCTCTGAGAGCCAAGGCATCCCCCATACGCCCTTATTTTGCTTATGTGCCGCCTAAATAAAATTAATATTTAGGACTTTTATATATAAATGATAAATCATATATATACTGTACTTTCTACTTTTTATTATTTTCTTATCTCAATATGTCAATGAACTTTCTTCGCATTAGCGAATAGTGGAGAATAACGGAGTCGAACCGTTGACCTCCTGCGTGCAAGGCAGGCGCTCTAGCCAGCTGAGCTAATCCCCCAATTTAATTACGAATTGTGAATTATGAATTATGAATTATATTCATAAGGCCTCAACCCCTAGAATTTCCAAGCTTAAAACTAAGTAGTCCCGCCCAGACTCGAACTGGGGACCCCTACATTATCAGTGTAGTACTCTAACCAGCTGAGCTACGAGACTCTGTTTTATTTGCTTTTGTATTATTTGAATTAACAGCAGAGAGTAAGTAAATTTCTTTACTTGAGGCTTTTGTATTATCTTCTCTAGAAAGGAGGTGTTCCAGCCGCACCTTCCGGTACGGCTACCTTGTTACGACTTAGCCCTAGTTACCAGTTTTACCCTAGGCAGCTCCTTGCGGTCACCGACTTCAGGTACCCCCAGCTTCCATGGCTTGACGGGCGGTGTGTACAAGGCCCGGGAACGTATTCACCGGATCATGGCTGATATCCGATTACTAGCGATTCCAGCTTCACGGAGTCGAGTTGCAGACTCCGATCCGAACTGAGAACGGTTTTGTAGATTCGCTCCTGCTTGCGCAGTGGCTGCTCTCTGTACCGTCCATTGTAGCACGTGTGTAGCCCAAGGCGTAAGGGCCGTGATGATTTGACGTCATCCCCACCTTCCTCACAGTTTGCACTGGCAGTCTCGTTAGAGTTCCCGACATGACTCGCTGGCAACTAACAACAGGGGTTGCGCTCGTTATAGGACTTAACCTGACACCTCACGGCACGAGCTGACGACAACCATGCAGCACCTTGTAAATTGTCCGAAGAAAAAACTGTTTCCAGTCCTGTCAATCTACATTTAAGCCTTGGTAAGGTTCCTCGCGTATCATCGAATTAAACCACATGCTCCACCGCTTGTGCGGGCCCCCGTCAATTCCTTTGAGTTTCATTCTTGCGAACGTACTCCCCAGGTGGGATACTTATCACTTTCGCTTAGCCACTGAACTTGCGCCCAACAGCTAGTATCCATCGTTTACGGCGTGGACTACCAGGGTATCTAATCCTGTTCGCTCCCCACGCTTTCGTCCATCAGCGTCAATCCATAAGTAGTAACCTGCCTTCGCAATTGGTATTCCATGTAATATCTAAGCATTTCACCGCTACACTACATATTCTAGTTACTTCCTTATAATTCAAGTCTAACAGTATCAATGGCCGTTTGATCGTTGAGCGACCAGATTTCACCACTGACTTATTAAACCGCCTACGGACCCTTTAAACCCAATGATTCCGGATAACGCTTGGATCCTCCGTATTACCGCGGCTGCTGGCACGGAGTTAGCCGATCCTTATTCCTACAGTACCGTCAAGCTCCGACACGTCGGAGTGTTTCTTCCTGTATAAAAGCAGTTTACAATCCATAGGACCGTCTTCCTGCACGCGGCATGGCTGGATCAGGCTTGCGCCCATTGTCCAATATTCCTCACTGCTGCCTCCCGTAGGAGTCTGGTCCGTGTCTCAGTACCAGTGTGGGGGATCTCCCTCTCAGGACCCCTACCCATCATTGTCTTGGTAAGCCGTTACCTTACCAACTAACTAATGGGACGCATGCTCATCTTTTACCGTTGTGACTTTAATAATTAAATGATGCCATTCAATTATACTATGGGGCATTAATCCAAATTTCTCTGGGCTATTCCCCTGTAAAAGGTAGATTGCATACGCGTTACGCACCCGTGCGCCGGTCTCTATATCCGAAGACATATACCCCTCGACTTGCATGTGTTAAGCCTGCCGCTAGCGTTCATCCTGAGCCAGGATCAAACTCTTCATCGTATATTTTAATATTTTACGATAATATTCTAGCTTATTCAAATCTCTCGATTTTCTTACTCTCTTTTTTATTTGTTCTGATTTGCATCAGAACGGCTGTCAATTCAATATGTCTATGAACGTGTCTTATCTTATTTTTCACTTCTCTTTAGTGCGCTACATTACTTCTTTTAGTAAGCCGTGTATTGCTCTATCGGTTAGCGGGTGCAAAAGTACATCTTTTTTCTTAACTCGCAAGTAAATCGAAAAAAAATATTTTTTTTTCTTTTCTACTCTCATTCTTTCAAAAAACTCTCAGCGTTTTGCGGATGGCAAAGGTAAAACCTTTTCCTATTCTGTGCAAATCTTTTTTTAAGTTTTTTTCAGTATTTGTTAATGAACGTCTGCCTTAATGCGGGTGCAAAAGTAAGCATCTTTTTCATTCTCGCAAGTCTTTTTTAATCCTTTTTTCAAAGTTTTTTTTAATTACCTGAAAACAAGATTGTTGTTTATTAAAGTTTTTTTGCTTTTTTTTCTTAGAAGTGAAATTATACTGAATTTCCTCCTGAAAATCTAACCTCTTCGCAAATGCATTACCAAAATAGCCCCGATTGTAGTGGAAATAAAAACAGTTTTTTCTTTAAAAACTGCTTTTATTGCAGC
>NZ_JAUBUI010000031.1:0-66030 GCF_036705385.1 Microcoleus sp. B3-A4
TTTTGGCTGGCATACATTATAACTAATGAGCGCTTATTCTATATTTATATTATACAATCTAGCTGCGTATCAGCTTAGGAGGCTTGCGTTCCCAATTGGGAAAACTTGATATGCGATCGCCCAAAACCCCCGCTCTCGCAACGCCACCCCACAGCAGTACCGCCAAAACCAGACAAAAACCCCAAATTACCTTCATACCACATTACATTCAAACAACTAACCTTCTGTCTCTCTTTCTCTTCTTTATCTCTTCTCTGCGTTCTCTGCGCCCTCTGCGGTTCATTAATTCAAAAATTGGACAACAAATCAGTTAAACCTCATATTTTATACCATTTTCATAAACAGGCAAGATGTGTGTTGCACAAAAATAAATGTTCTGCTTGTGGGGAGTAGGGGTTGGGCATCCGGCCCGCCCCCAATATGCAATTCAAAGGTGGAAAAGGCTATTTTTTAAAGCGCATCAACAGGTGCTGGTTCCCAAACCTCCCCGTATTTTTCCTTCAATTCGTGCCAATTTTCCACCTGTCCTGGTTCGTATTCCCCGGGCTTTCCCCACTGCAAAAACGCGCTCAAAGCAGCCTCATTTTGTTCGTCCAGAAAACGGATAGCATAAGTAGTAAAATTGCCTCTTTTCGCCTCGCCAGTTTCAAACTTCACCTGTTTGATTTTGTCCATGTTCAGGTGAAACTCAAATATTTCGGCGTGCATATTGGCATACTTACCCTTCGGCAACTCCGCATAAAACAGCTTGTGAATTGAACCGCGCACTTCCAGCACAGCCGCGCTGCTAGTCACGATTAAACGCAGCGTTCCCAATTGTTCGCAAGCTTCCAAGAATTCTTTCAGAGTCGCAGTCATATCAATTTTGGATTGTGGATGGTGGATTTGGGATTAAATCGATAAGAAGAAAATGGTAGTTGGGAATTAGGAAAAGGAATTAGAGAAAAAAGGATAATTCTTCCTTCTTTCTTCTCTCATAGATAACTAGAGCCTTCCTTCTCTCGTAGATAACTAAAGCCTTCCTTATTCCTTCTTCCTTCATGTTTCGTGCAGTTCGTAAGCAGCGACAATCCGCTGCACTAGCGGATGTCGTACCACATCCGCCTGAGAAAATTCACAGAAAGCAATGCCCTCAACGTTACGCAGAATATTTTGGGCAACTGACAATCCCGACTGTTGGTTGGGCGGCAAATCTGTTTGAGTGATATCACCCGTTACGACCATTCTCGATCGAAAGCCCAGACGAGTCAACACCATTTTCATCTGAGCTGGCGTCGTATTTTGAGCTTCGTCCAAAATGACGAAAGCATTGCTGAGAGTGCGCCCGCGCATATAAGCTAAAGGAGCTACTTCGATCAAGCCTCTTTCCATTAAATCGGCCATTTTTTCAGGGTCGATCATTTCTTGCAGGGCGTCGTAAAGCGGGCGCAAATATGGATCGACTTTTTGCTGCAAATCTCCCGGCAAAAACCCTAATTTTTCGCCAGCTTCGACGGCTGGTCTTGTTAAAATTAGCCGTTCGTATTGCTTGCTTAACAGCGCTTGCACGGCGAAAATAGCTGCTAGAAATGTTTTGCCAGTACCAGCGGGGCCAATGCAAAATGTCAGGTCATGCGTGCGTACTGCTTGGACGTATTGCCGCTGCTTGAAGGTTTTGGCTCTAATTTCTTCGCCGCGGCGGGTTCTGGCGAGAACGTCTCGCTGCAAGTCTTGTAAATCGCCTTGGCGGTTGGTATCCAAAGCTTGGCGCGCCGTCTGGATTTCAACTCCGGTAATATTTTTGCCGGATTTCCAATAGTCGGAGAGCGATCGCACTAATTTATGACACAATTCTACTTGACTTTTTGTGCCGGAAATCAGCAGTTCTTGCCCTCGCATTACCAGGGTAGCACCGGTTTGTTTAGAGATCATTTTCAGGTTTTCTTCTTGATTACCGGCCAGCGACATTGCGCTTTGAGCGCTCGGTAACTCTATGGTTAGTTTTTCATTCATGCCAACATAAGCTCCTCCAAATAAGCAATTAAAACTTAACAAATCAACGTTAAACCAGTCACTATTTGCGAACAAAAAGACGCCCGTTACTAGGTAAAACCTAGTATCTAAGGCGTCTTTTATATTTAGCTCCCAAATGAGTTTGGTGCTTGAGGCACAAATCAAATCTCCCTTCTATTAAGTCAGGCAATTTTAGATTTTAGATTTGAAATTTTAGATTTTAGATTAACCTGATGCCGCTGACATTTGAAATTTAAAATTTTACATTTGTTTCCGATCGCTAAACCGGCAATTTCAAACCAAACGGGGCTTGTAATACAAAGTCTACAACAGGCCATCTAAAATCTAAAATTTTTTCTGGGCTATGCAGTTAGTTAATAACCGGGAGTATTTCTGCTCGTTCTAAACGTAGGTGTGTTAGTACGGCGAGGTTGTTCTCTCGGAGTTCTGCTAGCTAAGGGACTCGGCGAGGGAGGAGGCGTCCGGGGTCGGAAGTCGCCTCGCGGCTCCCGCGAGCCACGATCTGGGCGGTCGCGATCTGGGCGGTCGCGATCTGGGCGGTCGCGATCTGGGCGATCGCGATCGCCCCTGGGCGGGCCAGATCCGCGATCGCCCGCTTCACCATCGTATATATCTAAGTAGAGGGACTGACCCGCCGTCTGCGCCACCGCTTCGAGCGTAGTTCTAATTGCCTGAATATTGCGTCCGCCCCTACCGTAAACCCGGCCTTTGTCGGGATCTTCAAAAGCAAGCCTAACCCAGACCCGCGATTGGCGGGGGTGCAGTTCGCAATCAACCCGCAAAGAGCCTGGGGTCTCTAAAAAAGGCCCTATTAAAAACTTAACCAGTCCAGCATAGTTGGGACTAGCTGGCTGTTGCTGTGCTGGATTCAACGTTGGCTCCGGCTCCGACTTGTTCAAATACATGGGCTTTTCTCAGGATGTCACGCACGGTGTCAGTTGGCTGAGCGCCTTCTTGCAGGCGCTTGACAATCGCTGGAACATCCAGCCTGGTTTCATTATTTCTGGGGTTGTAATAGCCGAGCTCTTCTAGGGGACGGCCGTCGCGGCGAGTAGAACTGTTCATCGCTACAATCCGGTAGCTTGTCTCGCGTTTTTTCCCGTATCTCTTCAATCGCAGTTTGATCATCTTCTTGCACAATAGTCTTGTTCCAATTCTAAGCTATTTTGTCAGCGCTCCTTCCCCGAACCCCAACTCAACCCGTATTTCTTAACCTCCGACCAAAATATCGCTACGATTTGCTGCCCCCAAGGCAGGTCTGGCGCCGTCAATGTGCGGTGTAATTGCTAGTGGCAAAATCGATGCTGTTCCCCACTGCTGCACCAATTTTTGCAAAAATATATCCTGCTGCGCTCTCAAAGAGTCCCAATCGGTGCCGCGATTAATAATTGCAAACCAAACTAAACCCCGATCGCGCGTGGGTATGGCTCCAGCCAAAGCAATCACCGTGTCCAAAGTACCAGTTTTCACCACAGCCGATGGCGGAATGTGTCGGTGTTCCAAAGTTCCTCGATCGCGCCCGGACACCGGAAACAAGTCAGCAATAGTCAGCCCAGTAGTCTGAAGGTTGCGCCCGATCGCCTGCATCATCCCACAAGCCGCCCTCGGAGACATCTGATTTTCCACTCCCAATCCCGAACCGTTAACTAATTGAAGTTCCTCCTCCGGCACCCCCGCAGCCCAAGTCGCTTGCTGCTGCACTATCTTTGCCCCGCCCAAATCGTCGGCCAGCATCTGAGCTATTTCATTATCGCTGTGGACGTTCATCTGCTTGAGAATTTCGGCTAAAGGAAGCGATCGGCGTTTCAGCAGCAAATGCCCCGAACTCACAAATTTCTCAGCAATGACGCTGCCGGCAACAGTTACTTGCGGCTTTCTAGTTCCCGGAGCCATCTTAGAATACATTGCCACCACATCCTGTGGCCAACTGCTCCCGTCGAGGGCTTGCCGCAATATGTCCCCTGCCACCAAAGGATCGGACTGGTAATTCATGCGGAAATTGCCTGTCACCACCAAATTCCCCGCCACGCGCTCGATCCCCATTTGATTGAGAGCATTGCCAACGGCGATCGCCTCCTCCCACACAAACAGCGGATCGCCCCCGCCGCTGACCACCAAATCTCCCTGCAACACACCATTGCTAATCGGCCCCGTTGCTCGGAACCGCGTTTCAAACTGATAATCCGGGCCCCAAGTCTCCAGGGACGCCAGAGAAGTAGCAATCTTAGTCAGCGAAGCCCCAGGCATCAGCGTCTTGCCCTGCTGACTTACCAGTGGCACCATTCCCGCTTGCACCCAAATTCCCTGATTCCCATCAATCAGGTTCTTCTCTTTCAAC
Organism: Microcoleus sp. B3-A4; assembly: GCF_036705385.1. Taxonomy (NCBI): domain Bacteria; kingdom Bacillati; phylum Cyanobacteriota; class Cyanophyceae; order Oscillatoriales; family Microcoleaceae; genus Microcoleus; species Microcoleus sp. B3-A4. The sequence continues at coordinate 4,352 of NZ_JAUBUI010000031.1, forward strand.
TCTTTTAAATATTCCCGCACCGTCGCTTCTGCTGGCAAGTCTGGATTTGCCGCATCTATTCCTCCAAAAGCCAAATCTTCGGCCACCACTAACCCGGGTATCCCTCCCCGCCAAGCCAGCACTGACGCAGCATTAGGCCCGACACTGCGTACCCCAGCCATGTCCAGCCACAGAGACACGATCCCTGAGCTAAATAAATCCAGCATTTTTTACTCCTAAAGTCATGTAAACTATTGCATTGATTTTTTCAATTTGCAGTCAAAAATAGTAAAGTAGTGACAAAACAAGTTCTATCAGAGTAGTCGGAAATGAGAATTGTCCGATCGCCGTTGCGAGCGGATTTTAGTTCTTTATTCAGACTTCTGGATTCACGCTCCTGACTTCCTGGTAGAATTTTTAGTGTTTCTCAAACATTGGTCAATGGGATCGACACGCGCAAGAATTGCAATAGACGCTATGGGCGGGGATCATGCCCCCGCCGAAGTTGTAGCTGGAGCGCTTAAGGCACAAGAAGAATTAGGCGTAGAGATTTTGCTCGTGGGCGACCCGCAGCAAATAGAAGACTCGCTCCGGCAACAAGACGCGATCGGCCGCGTCTCTACAGGTCAGCTAGAAATCGTTCCTTCTGAAGGAGCGGTGGAAATGCACGAAGAACCTTTGAGTGCCCTCAAACGCAAGCCCAACGCTTCGATTAACGTAGCGATGAACTTGGTAAAGCAGCAGCAAGCTGATGCTGTGGTGTCCGCCGGTCACTCCGGCGCGGCAATGGCTGCTGCCCTGCTGAGGTTGGGCCGGCTCCCCGGAATCGATCGCCCTGCGATCGGTGCGGTTTTACCGACAATGGTACCGGGCAGCTCTGTACTCATTCTCGATGTCGGCGCTAATGTGGACTGCCGCCCCAAATTTTTGGAGCAGTTCGCTCTTATGGGAACTATTTACAGCCAGTGCGTGCTGGGCGTCGCCGAACCTAAAATCGGCCTGCTCAACATTGGCGAAGAACCTTCTAAAGGCAACGACGCAGCCGTGCGAACCCACCAGTTATTGGTGGACAATCCGAACATTCCTTTTGTGGGCAATGCCGAAGGCCGCGACGTGCTGTCGGGGAAATTCGACGTGATTGTCTGCGACGGATTTGTCGGCAACGTGTTGTTGAAGTTTGCCGAAGCGGTGGGCGAAGTCGTCGTGCAAGTGCTGAAGGAAGAATTAGTCAAAGGACTCCAACATCAAATTAACGATCCTCTGCTGCAAAAAAGCTTGCAAGGATTTAAGCAGCGGGTAGACCACGTTGAACACGGCGGCGGTTTGCTATTGGGCGTTGCTGGAGTTTGCATTATCAGCCACGGTTCGTCTCAAGCTGGCTCGATTTTTAATGCCATTCGTTTGGCGAAGGAGGCTATTGACAACCAAGTGCTGGAGCGAATTCGATCGTCCAATCACCAAAGCGCTATGGAACAAGAAGCTGTGAATTAGAGGCAGTAAGTAGGAATTAAAAATTAAAAATGTAAAATTAAAAATGTCAGCTTAAACCAACTGTTTTGCTTAAAAAAAGTAATTTCAGCAGTTTAAAAAATAATTTTAATTAGTAGTTTTTAATTTTTAATTTCTCGATCGAACAGCGAGTAAATGGAGAGGAATGTTGCAGCAATCAGGGTTCGGCATTGCCGTCACGGGTAGCGGTTCTTGTACACCGCAGGTTTCGCTGGATAATAACGGTTTGAGTCAGATAGTAGAAACTTCTGACGAGTGGATTGGGGCGCGGACGGGCATTCGCTCCCGCAGGCTGGCAGACGATCGCACTTCTTTGTGCGATTTAGCCTCGGAGGCATCGCTTCAGGCGATCGCAATGGCAGGAATTTCGCCGACAGATATCGATTTGATTATTTTGGCCACCTCAACTCCTGACGATTTGTTTGGCACTGCCAGTAAAATTCAATATCAGTTGGGCGCGACAAAAGCAGTGGCTTTTGATTTGACAGCAGCTTGTTCGGGCTTTGTTTTTGGTTTAGTTACAGCCTCGCAGTTCATTCGGACAGGGGTTTATCAAAATGTTTTGCTGATCGGAGCCGATATTTTATCTCGGTGGGTGAATTGGTCGGATCGGGGTACTTGCATTCTCTTTGGAGACGGTGCAGGTGCTGTGGTATTACAAGCTTCAGAAGTCGATTCCTTATTGGGATTTGAAATTCGCAGCGACGGCACGCAAAATTCGTCTCTCAATTTGGCTTACAAAGCCGAGTCAAAAGAATTAATTGAGGGCGTCAGCGTCGCAGTTGGCGGATTTCATCCCATCACAATGAACGGTCAAGAAATCTATCGCTTTGCCGTAAAAAAAGTGCCGGAAGTCATAGAAAAAGCTATGTTTCGGGCTAATATTAACGCTGCAGAAATTGAGTGGCTGCTGTTGCACCAAGCCAATCAGCGGATTCTCGATGCAGTTGCCCAAAGGCTAAAGATTCCCCCCGAAAAAGTAATCAGCAATTTGGCAAAGTACGGCAATACCTCAGCGGCTTCAATTCCCATTGCCTTAGACGAAGCCGTGCGTCTGGGTAAAGTTAAACCGGGCGATACTATTGCTGCGGCTGGTTTCGGTGCAGGTTTGACTTGGGGGGCGGCGATTTTTAAATGGGGAAGGTAATCTTTGGCGGCCGGCTGTAAACTTGCTCCGGTTATTGTCGGGAATTCGATCGAGTAAAATACAAATCCTTTAACACGCAATACATAGGGCAAGGTTCGCAGCGCTGCACCACCCGGAAAACAGTTATTGAGAAGCGCGTGCTGAAAGGAAAAATCCTCTATTCTTCGATCGACTTTCCCCGGCTTGAAGGTTGAAAATTGTGCTACGCCTATTAATCACATTCAAGTAGCAAAAAAAAATAAACCTGGTAAAAATCGCAGTTAGATGTTATAATTATGAGTCGCGAGTAGATAGTTCGTTAACCGAAAGATAGCGGATACAAGCGAGCGAACTTAAAAGCGGGAAAGAAAGAATTTTTGCAATCACCAATTAGCAACCACCAATTAGCAGATTACCGGAAAAATGACTAAAACAGCATGGGTATTTCCCGGACAAGGTTCCCAGGCGATCGGGATGGGTGCAGACTTATTAAACTTGCCAACAGCCAAAGCCAAATTTGAGCTCGCTAAAGAAATTTTAGGTTGGTCTGTCTCGGAAGTTTGCCAAAAAGAAGAAGCAAAACTATCTCGGACTCTCTACACTCAGCCTTGCTTGTTCGTAGTAGAAAGTATTTTGACCGACTTAATGCGAGAAAAAAGCGATCGGCCAGCGGTAGTCGCCGGTCACAGTTTAGGAGAATACGTTGCCCTCTACGCAGCAGGCGTCTTTGACTTTGAAACCGGATTGCGCTTAGTCAAACGCCGCGCCGAACTCATGGACACTGCCTCCGGCGGTCAAATGGTGGCTTTGATCGGGTTCGACAGGCAGGAACTAGAACTGCAAATTCAATACAGCCGAGACGTAGTGCTGGCAAACGACAATAGCGAAGCACAAGTCGTGATTTCTGGAACGCCCGCAGCAGTAGAAGATTTGCTTGCCAAAATCAAAGTCAAACGCGCCGTTAAATTGAATGTTTCTGGCGCGTTTCACTCTCCCCTGATGGCCGGGGTGGCGGCAGAGTTTCAACTAGCGTTAAAGTCTGCAAGGTTTTCCGACGCTAAAATGCTGGTGCTCTCGAACGCAGAACCGTCAGCCACTACCAGCGCAGCCACTTTAAAGCAGCGGTTGACTCAGCAGATGACCAAAGGCGTGCGGTGGCGAGAAATTTCTCTGCAATTGCCACAACAAGGAATCGATCGCGTAGTGGAAATTGGCCCCGGCAAAGTTCTGACAGGTTTGATCAAACGGACTTGTCCGGATTTAGCGCTGGTAAATGTTAGCAGTTTTGCAGATTTGCCCGCTTAATCTATTTTTAACCTGTGATGAAATCCCAGGCCGTAAAATTGAGACTTAACAGGCCTGAAGATTGCCCAAAAACAAATAGCACAACAGGCAAATCCGAATATTGCCTGTTGTGCAAATTGGGGATAGACGATCCAGACAGTTAGAAAATATTAATCAAAAATCTAGAAATCGATCGACCTGAGGGGGCGATCGACAAATCCTGATGTAAACTAGGCGTAAAAACCAAGCTTATCTGGTATTTATATGAAAAAAGTCCTTTACTGGTTGATGGGCGACAAGGCAGGCAGAACCATAGTAGGTGCCTGGAATTGGATGTGGGGACTGCCCGTAGAATCCGGCGGCCAGGTGTCGGTGGCGGTAGCCGAAGAGTCGCTGCGATCGATGCAAGAATCCGTGCAAAAGCTAGCAGCAGCAGTCTCCACCCAAGTTGCAGCCTACCAGCGCGCCAAAACGAAATATGAAGAAAAAGTTAGAGAAATGCAAACCGTAGAGCGCCAAGCCATCACAGCCCAGCGCAACGGCAACGAAGAAGCAGCCCGCTTGGCAATGTCGAAAGTAATTCAGACAGAACAAATTCTGCCGCAGTTAGAAGCTCAAGTAAAACAAGCCGAACAGTACGTCAAGGCTTCCAAAGACAAGCTAAATCGAGAGCGGATGAAGCTGGAAGCCTACAAAACTGATATGCAAAATATGAAAGATATGGCTGAGATTAACGAAGCCCTCCGATCCATATCCAAAGTCAACAACGACCTCAGTATCGATTCAGCTCGATCGCAATTTGAGCAAGCCAAAAACGCCGTCCACGGCCGGAACCTCGAACAGCAAGCTTTAGCAGAACTATCTGAAAACCCGCAAGAAAGACTTCAGGCCGAATTAGAAAATATGACCTTAGACGATGAAGTTAATCGCAGGCTAAAAATGTTAGACGGCTCCAACAACAAAGAACTTCCCAGCTAAGGAGAATTTTATGGCTAAGAGCGGGCCTCCCCCCATAGTTTTTATCCTGTTATTTCTCTTGCTAGCCGGTGGTGGCTGGTTCTTTTTTCTGAACAAACCAGCAGCACAGGATGCTAATAATACACCCACTCCCACACCATCAGGCGGTGGTGGAGCCAATCTGCCTCCTCTCGCGCCAGTAGTCGGCGGTGCTTCGCCTGTTGCAGCTACTTCTTTTTCGCTTCCAGCTTCCGTAGCTGCGGGTACGACCGTGAGAATTGACGGTTCTACCAGCATGGTGACAATCAATCAGAACCTCAAGAACGGCTTTCAAGGCAAGTTTTCCGGCACGACAGTCGATACCAAAGCGAATGGTTCTGAAAAAGGAATTCAGGATTTGGCGGGGGGAACAGCCGATATTGCAGCGGTATCGCGACCTTTGACGGCTCAAGAACAAGGTCAGGGTTTAGCAGCGGTGCCTGTTGCCCTAGATACGATCGCTCTTGTAGTCGGCATTAACAACCCGTTTAAAGGAGGTTTAACCTCGGCTCAAGTTCAAGATATCTTCAAGGGAAATGCTCAAGACTGGTCGAAAGTCGGCGGCCCGGCGGGCCCGATTAAAGTGATAAATCGACCCGAAGTTAGCGGCACTCACCAAACGTTTAAAGAACAAGTGCTCTCGGGCGCTAATTTTGGCACGGGGCCCAATATCACTAAGCTCGATCGAGATGCGACAACTCCCCTGCTGCAAGCTTTAGGCAACAACGGCATTGGCTATGCGACTTTCGCTCAAGTAGCCAATCAGAAAACTGTGCGCGTTGTTCCGGTCAACGGTGCGACGCCGGATGCTGGTAACTATCCTTACAAGCGGCAGTTGTACTACGCTTACAAAAATCCTCCTAGCCAAGCAGTTAAGGATTTCTTGGGCTACGCGACTTCTTCGGAAGGACAGAAAGCCATGCTGGCTGGAAATTGAGCCTTTGCAGAGTTTTGACATTCAGGAATTCGCCAGAATAAATTCTGGCGCTACACAAGCAAATAGTCCGCCAGAATAAATTCTGGCGCTACACAAGCAAAGTGCGCCTGCGCGGACTACATTCTTCAGTCCGCGCAGGCGGACTTCGTTTGACAAGCAGCGGCTTCAACCGCCGAATAATCTCAAACGGACTCGATCTGATAGGCTAATATGCGATGTAATTTAAAATCTAAGGTTTTTCTGTGAGCAAAAGTCGCGAACCGGTCGAAAGTTTACTTCTCTACTATTTATTCAAATGGTCAATTGTCAGCCCGATGCTGCACCTGTACTTTCGAGGCCGCATCTACGGTGCAGAAAATGTTCCAGCAGAAGGGCCGGTGGTAGTTGTCAGCAATCACGCCAGCGATTTTGATCCGCCGATTTTGTCGAATTGCATGAGGCGACCTGTCGCATTTATGGCAAAGGAAGAGTTATTTAAAGTTCCTATTTTGAAGCAAGCAATTACGCTTTACGGTGCTTATCCAGTGAAGCGGGAAAGTGCCGATCGCAGTGCAATTCGATCGGCTATCCACTCTTTGGAAAATGGCTGGGCGACGGGTGTATTTTTGCAGGGAACTCGCACGCCAGATGGCAGAATTACTGAACCGAAATTAGGTGCTGCGCTAATAGCTGCTAAGGCTAAAGCGCCGCTGTTACCTGTTAGTTTGTGGGGAACTCACGCGATTTCGTCGAAAGGTTCGGGAATGCCGCGTCCGGTGCCGCTGACGGTGCGAATTGGCAAGCTAATTGAAGCGCCCGGTTCGTCGGATCGCGAGGAGTTGCAAGCGCTGACTCAAAGATGTGCGATCGAGATTAATGCGATGCACGATTTGGGGCGCTAATTTTATAACTTTTGTTGCTGTTTTTCAGGTTATATCTACAGATAGATGAATGCTGAAGATAAACATCGAAAAATATCAATATAAGTGATTGAAAACAAGCGCAATAATTAGGCTTGAATTTGAGTTTAATTGGACAGGAGATAAGAAGAAAGATATGGTAACAAGCAATCAAACCCGCGCGTTGGGATTATTTTCTAACCGCGAAGATGCCGAGCAAGCTCTGACAGAATTGAAATCTTCCGGGTTTCCAATGGATAAAGTTTCGGTTGTTGCTAGGGAGGCAGGCGAGTCTGTAGGCGAGACTGAAACGATCGCTCAGGTGGGCGATAAAAATCTAGACACAGGAGCAGGAGTGGTAGCAGACACTCTGACAAATAGTGCTTTAACCACCGTGCTAGTGGGTCTGGGAAGTTTAGCTATTCCCGGAATCGGGCCGATAATTGCAGCGGGTACTTTGGGCGCCTCACTGGTGGCTAGCGTAGCAAGCACTGGCGTCGCGGCTGCGGCTTTCGGTGGAGTGGTGAAGGCCTTGACTGACTTGGGAATTCCCGAAGAAACAGCTAGAACTTACACGGATCGCCTGCGGGCGGGAGATTATTTGGTGGTAGTAGATGGCGCTGAGGATGATATTAGTCGGGCTCAAGGGGTTTTCAGCAGTCGGGGCATTCAAAATTGGGGCGTTTTTTAAACAGGAATTGTGTACCAGCTCTATCTGTAGGGCGATGTACACCCCACCCTTTGTGCTCACAACCAGCTCACATTTAGTACCCGACTTTTGTGTGAAAATTAGCGCATAGATCCCCCCTAACTTAAAAAGGGGGGAACCGGAAATGCTCTTTTGTCCCCCGGGAAGGGCATTGAGATTAGGCTAAAACCACGCTCTAGAGGTGGTTTTAGTCTTAAATTTACATTCATTCATTGCCCACCCCCTCCCTACAAGTCAATTATTGATTGTTATCGCTCATCTTTTGATGCTGAGGCGGTGACATAAGCGACAGCTAAAGGCGAAATTTTTTCTGTAACTGCTGCGATAACTTGGCGATCGAAGTCAGTCCAAACTCTGGGGCGATCGAACATACAAGGCTGCAAAACCCCCCACAATAAGCCGTCAGCACAAAGGTGAGCGTGAATCAAAGCTCGATGTCCGAACTCTTTTGCCTCAAAATTTTTGTTGACAACTTCAGGATTTGCTGTTTCAACATCCTCAACAAAAATCGACGGTTCAGTTCGTAAAGCTGCTGCAAACAAAGGGTCTTCTTCCCCTAAAGATTCTGGTTCTTTTTTCCATTCCGCGTCCCAAACCTCGGGATAGTTTGAGTTGCGACGCCAGCAGTAAGGTACTCTGCCCCTTTGCGTTTCAGGATGGCGGAGGTAGAGGAAGACGCGATCGCAATTTAATACCTCGCCTAAAGCCGGCACCAAAGCCGAAAAAACAGCATCCGGTGTTTTGGTGTCACTCAAAATTTTATCCAGAAGTTGCGGCAGAATTTGCTCGGTCATTAACTTTGGCTCTTAAAGTTCTTATACTGATTTTAAACTACTCGTTCTCTTGTGTTACGCATTTATCATCAGCATTTTCCCCGTCCCTTAAATAGCTATAGAAGACAAGTTTTAAAACCTGAGCGAATGGCAAAAAATTAACAATTGCTCCATGCTTTCCTGTGTTTATTCAATTCGGGCTTGGCTGAAGTCAGCACCCGTATAACCGGTTGTCAGCCAAAGAATAGCCCTAGCGCCGTCGCGAACAGCTTTTTCCACCGGTTCGGGGGTTCGCCCAGACGGAACTGCCACCGGCTTAAAGCTAATGCCTCGACTGCCGAGCACGATTTCGCCGATAATCTGAGCTCGCCGCATATGATCGTCAGAAGTGATCAGATACACGCTCTCAATCCCTTGAGCTTTCAATTCATCTACCAGGGTGGTAAAATTTGTTACCGTATCCACCGCTCTGTAGTCTAAGTGCAGGCGATCGGACTCAATTCCCGCTTCTGAAAAGACCCATTCCGCGAACTCCGGATTGCTCCCAGACGACACCCAAATCGGCAATTCAGGATGAGTCCGAGCAAATTTGGCGGCAAACACCTCTCGCTCCGTAGCCCCACCTAGAACTAACAAAGCTTGGGGTCTCTGAAATTCGCTCTTAACCTCCTGATAGCCAAACCAACACGCCATCAAAAGCCCTACTACGAACCAAAAACTGCGTGAAGTGTTCAAACGCTTGTAACGCTGAGTGTTTGAATTGATTCTTAACCACATCTAAACCTATAAAAATTTTATGTAACTCACAAAAAAACCATAACAAAAAATACCGCACGTATAGCCCACTAACAGGAATTAAAAATTAAAAATTAAAAAAGGGTCGGGGGATCATAGATTTTAGATTTTAGATTTTAGATTTTAGATTTTAGATTGACTCTACGCTTGTGGGGGAGCTTAAACAGGTGATTTTAGATTTTAGATTTCAGATTTTATAGCAACCGCTTGGCGGTTGCTATAGTTGTCTGGCAGCCAATTCCTTAGCGGATATGCAAAAAAGAGGGGTAAAACTTAGCCTTATCCCTCCTGCTTTTAATTTTTCTTGATTTTTAACGGGACTGGCCGGGTTCGAACCGGCGACCTAGCGCTTCAGATTTGTGTGAGTTTCCCCACTCTCTGGACTATACCTTCACCATATGCTTGCAGCTTTTAGGTGGTGACCGTCTAGTCTCTAAACCTTCCTGATTTCAATATAGGCGATTGTTTAATCGCCCTGAACTCAGGCTTGGCTTGGTATTGCCTTAGAGTCATAGGAACCCATGAACTCTTTAGGTTTCACCAAATTTGACCACATTCACTCCTAGAGTTTCCTCGCAGGGTGCCCGATTCTTCAGGAGGCGCTTGCTCTATCCATCTGAGCCACAGCCCCAGTTGCGGAACCGTTTTGATTATAGCAGTTAATGTCGATTTTGATTTTTTTATTGTGGAGGATTACCGATCGCCAGTTGCCAGTTTCGCAGCGATGCGGGCAAAGTTTTCTGCTGCAGTGAGTTTACCAGCACCGTAACAGGCGCGCTGTCTCCATGCGGTGACGGGGAGATGTCCGGGGGGAGCATCTTCGTTGAAGGAGAGCTCGCTGTAATATTTCCAATTTTCCTTGACTCGCCAGCCGACGCGATCGCAAAATTCAGTATAATTTGCCTCGGTACTTTCCCAAATCTGCTGCTGCACGCTCAACCCGAACCGCCCGCTGCTGTATTGTTGCCAAAGTTGGTCGATCGTGCGAAGGTCTGTAGGAGGAAAACTGTCAATATCGGCTGCACTCAGCCAGCCTTCGTCTTCCCTGACAGCGATTTTCAGCAAGATTTCCCAAGTGTGTTCATCAGCTTTGCGCCATTTTCCGGTTTCTAATAGCTTTGTCAGTTGGCGGTAGTCCATCCCCACTTCGGAGATAGCCGGAGTTGAGTCAGGTATGGCGCCGATTTTGTCTTCCAGTCGCAGTAGAGTGCTGACAATCAATTCGGGGTTTAGTTGTTCGAGGCGGTACAGAACCCATTCTAACTGAGATTGAATGTATGTGCGGGCGATCGCCCCTTCCTGAAATTCACTCTGCAACTGCTCAAATTTAGCTGACCAATTTTGTTGATTGCGGGTCAATTCCCACATTTGTTTTGCCCACTGCAATCTAACTTGTTCTTTTTTTAAATAAGTTTTGGAAGGCTTAGCACGTTGCGGGTAGGGAGTCAAATCCCAACCGCAAATCGAGCAAAACTCTGCTTTTTCTTCTATGTATTCAGCACCGCACACTGGACAGTTAGACATATTGCCATAAATTCGGTTGCCAAGTAATTACATGACATCGGGATAAATTAACCATAATTCGATTAGGTACGCACTTTGCCGCCTACAATTACAGTTTATCTGTAGTAATGTGCGCTTTTCGCGCCCCAAAGTTAGAGTTAATTATACCCCTCTAACAAGGCAAGCGAATAGTAAACAAACTGCCTTTGCCCAAATCTGATTTTACCTCGATCGTGCCGCGGTGAGCTTCGACTATTTGGCGGCACAGGTGTAGTCCCAAACCTGTGCTGGATTTCTTGTGAGTTCCCGAGCTAAACCTTTCAAATAACTTTGCTTGTTCGGTGGGAGAAATGCCGGCGCCGGTGTCTTTGATTTCTATGATTACCCATGCCAGCGGTTGGTTTTTGAAGCTCGTATAAGCAGGTGAATTGGCAGCTTTTAAGCTGACATCTATTGAGCCATTGTCGGTGAATTTAATCGCATTTCCGATGAGATTTGTCAGCAAGCGGTGCAACTCCAGACGATCGCCCGGATACTTCGCAATCGGTGCACTTTCTGCACTTTCTGTCAAGTCTAAATTTATCGACACACCTTTAGCATCCGCTAGGGGAGCTAGTTCTTCAGCTACTTCTGTAATAAGCTGGCGCAAGTCCACTGGAGCGAAACTTAGGGATTTGCGGCCTGCTTCGTAGCGGTAGACTTCCAGCAGCATATTTACCATCGCGATCAGGTTTTTGTTGCTGCGAACCATCGTCCCGAAAGCGTCGCGCATGGGAAGCGAAATTTCTCCCAAAGCTCCCTGCTGCATTAAAGTTAACATTCGATCGGCTGCTACGAGGGGCGTCCGCAAGTCGTGAGCGAGTCGGGAGACAAAATCTTCGCGCTGGAGGGCGATCGAATTGCGCTCGTCTACGCTGTGTTTAAGCCGCAGGAGCGATCGTACCCTCGCCAGCAGTTCATCCATTTCGACTGGTTTGCGGATAAAATCGTCTGCTCCCATGTCCAATCCCTGCACTACGCTGGCACTGTCGTGAGCAGTGATCAGCAAAATCGGCATAAAGGGCAATTCCTTATTTTCTCGGATTCGTTTAGTGACTTCGTAACCGTCCATTCCCGGCATCATCACGTCTAGCAGTACCAAATCCGGGGCTGACTTGTCAATTTGACTCAAGGCAGAAAAGCCGTTTTCTGCCGTGCTAATTTCGTAACCTTCTTCTTCTAGGATTGTTTGAACCAACAAAACATTATCTGGTGCGTCGTCTACCACCAGAATCCGATCGGCTTTTGTGGCATTCGGAACAGATAAATAACTCATTTAATTGCTAGCCTGGAAATAAATACTAAACTTTAATATGGCATCCGATTTATGTTTTCACATTTTTACACTTGTTAACTCTGTCATAAGGAAGATTTCACCCCTTTACCAAATCTTTTTACTTTTGAGCACTCGGATGTAATATAATTTACTACTTGGTTGTCATCGTATGCACGCCGTCCCAATCATCGGGCGGGGGTACTTCCAAATAGCTCAGGGATCGGTCGAGGTGAACTTCCACAGGTCGATCGCTGGGTCGCATTGCTAAAGCTGCTTCAAAATAACTAATAGCTTTCTGAAAATTTCTAGCAATATAAGCATCCCTACCGTTACTGTAAAGTTCCAAAAACCGAAGGGTTTCCCCATCAATGGGTTCAGAACTATTTTGCAGCAACTCGTAAATACCCACTGGCTGATTTTGGCCCTTAACCCGCACCTTGTCTAACTCTCGCACCCAAATCCCTTCGCGGCACAAACTGTATGTAAATTCGCTCAAAATTATATCGCAACCGTACTCCTTCGTAAGCTGTTCCAATCGCGAACTCAAATTTACCGCATCCCCGATTACCGTGTAATCCATCCGCTTTTGGGAACCAATATTTCCCGAAACCACCTCTCCGGAACTAATCCCAATGCCGAAGCGAAACGGAACTTCGCCGGGGCGAGAATCATTAAACTCTTTCAAACGCCGGCGCATATCTAAAGCCGACTGAACCGCCATCCAACCGTGACTTTCCGGGGGATTCAGCGGCAGGGGCGCGCCGAACACCGCCATTAAAGCATCGCCGATAAACTTGTCTAAAGTGCCTTCGTAGTGGAAAACCGCCTCCACCATCGTCTCAAAATATTCGTTTAGCAGGGATACCACCTGGGACGCTCCCAGATTTTCCGTCAGCGTGGTGTAGCCGCGAATGTCGGAAAATAAAATAGTCACTTCTTTGCGTTCGCCCACCATCATGGCGCCTTCACCCAAGGCCATCACTTTATCTACGACCCCAGGAGTCAGGTAGCGGTACATCGTATTTTTCATCCGCTTTTCGCGGCTGATGTCTTCGAGTACCACTAAACCGCCGCGCACGCCACCCTCTGGATTGATCAGCGGGTTGACAGTCAAATTCAAACTACGTTCAATTACTTTAATTCTAGAGGCGGGGATGGGCAGCGGACAATAAGGGTGATACAGGGCAGAATTTCGCAGCGCAAATAGAGATTGGGCATTAGCTAATTCTGCCAGCGCTACTTCCTCAGTCCACGCGCTGTTTTCGCCCCAAGCGTAATATAAATTCGGATCGGCGCGATCGGGCACGGCCAAAATATAACTTTCTTCTTCTTCTTTTTGTTGGGAATTTAACGTTTTTTCGACCAACAGTCCCACAGTTAAACTTTGTTCGGGAACGTAATGTCTGGCAGCATTTCTGAGACTGTCTTCTAGTCGAAATTGCAAATTGTCGATCGGCACAACTTCCCAAACATAGCGATTCACCAGTTTATCTTCCCAAATCTGGGGATTGTGTTTGCTTTTAGCTTGATTGACCGGACAGCCCAACAATTCTAAGGCTGCTTCGTTGATCGTCACAACTCGCCCCTTCAAATCCGTGGAAATCACTGCATCAGAAAGACTTTGCAGCATATCTTTCTGATACTGTTTTTCCACCATCACGTTCTGAAACAGTTGAGAATTTTGCAACGCCATTCCCGCTTGGGAATTAAACGCTCGCAAAAACTCTTCGTCGGAAGGGGTGAAAGTACCTTGGTTCTTATTAATTAGCTGAGTCACCCCGATAAGCTCACCTTTAGCGTTGTGCACCGGCATACACAAGACAGTCCGAGTGCGGTATCCCGTTTGCTGGTCTGTAGAGGGGTCAAAGCGGGGATCGTCGTAAGCATCTGTAATATTCAGAGGTTGACCGGTCGAAGCCACGTAGCCAGCAATTCCCTTATTAGCAGCAATGCGGAGATCTACCATCGTTTTGCCGTCAGCCTTGGCGACTTTTGTCCAGAGTTCGTTAGTTTCCCGATTTAACAAAAATAGCGTGCTGCGATCGGCTTGCATCAAGTCGCGAGCTTGATCCATGACAGAGCGCAAAGTTGTTTCCAAGTCAAGACTTTGACCCAAAGTGGTGGTGGCTCTCAAAAGTGCAGCAACCCCTCGCTGGTTGCGGGCCACGACGTAGAAAGACTGACAGCTTTCGAGAATAATCCCGATCGAATCTGCAAAAGCCTGGAACTGCTGTTCGTCTTCTTCGCTAAAAGGGACATTGCCAGCTTTATTTAAGAGTCTGACCACCGCTACGGGTTCGTGTTGGCTCTTGCTGCTAAAAATTGGCATACAGAGCATGGTCTCGATCTGGTAGCCCGGTGGTTCGTCTACTTCGGAATTAAAATGCTCGTGCGATCGAGCTTCGGCGACATTGATCGATTTTCCGGTTGTTGCTACGTAGCCTAAAATGCCTGCATCCATAGGCAAACGAACTTCTAAATGTTCGCCAAGCGGATCGACTGTTTTGTGCCACAGTTGTTTTTTGTTGCAGTCAACCAAAAAAATTGTTGTCCGGTCTGCTTGCAGAATTTGACCAATTTTGACAGTGAAGGCATCTAAAAGTTGCTCTAAGAGACTTTCGAGTGCTTCATTGTTAATCAGGTCCATCGCCCGGATAAATTGCTGAAATTCAGCCGTGATAAAGTCGAGCAGGCACACTAATTCAGGAACTGGCAGGCTCTTAACGCGGGAGGTCAATGCCCCCATAAAATTGACTTGAGTCAGTGTAGCCAGAACGCTACCAGTATTGGAGAATGTCATGATTAACTGCTTGCTCAGAGGGGTAAACTGACTGCAGGTTGAGCGGCGCTAGATTCGGCGGCAGTGCAAACTCTTGAATTTGTTTGCAAGCGCATCGGCACTCGCTTGTCGCTTTATCGTGAGTTCAAAAGTGTCGCACGCAACTTCAGTTTGCTTGTTATGTATGCTCGATCGATCTTTTTTACAACCTCGATACTGATGAGGGTTCGTCAATTCAAGCTGAACTTGAGTTCGCAAAACTGAAGGCCTGAAAATTAGGTGACAGGCTTTAGTTCGATCGAGAGTGCAGTGTGGATTTGACGCTCTGTGCTCGGCCCCAGCGCGCGGTGTGACTGTTTTAGCGCACTCGGCGACCGTATCCGGTCAGGTAAAGGGCGCTATGAAAGCAGCGCGCAAGGCATTCCTACAGAGCTTACTCATAGTTTAATGGTAAACGCAACAGCAGGATAACGACGGTAATTTATGGATCAAAAAAGTTCGATCGGTCTTTGAAAACATCCCTGCTCACTACCAACTGACGATCGAACAGCGAAGCTAAGCTGGCGGTGATGTTTAAAGGTGCTACAGATCCTGACATTTAGGCCGCTCTGGGCATGGACTCGGCAAATACCACTGATTGATAGTAGCGCTGCAGTTGTGCAGCGGCGGCGGCCCAACCCCAGCGTTCGGCTTCTCGGCGAGCGTTGTGGCGCAGGGTTTCCCGTTCTTCGGGATTGGCAAACAGACGCTTGGTGGCGGCGAGTGCTCCTTCTTCGTCGGCGGGATCAAATAAATATCCGTTAACGCCGTCGGTGACGATATCGGGAATTCCGCCGCTGCGCGCCGCGACTACGGGCGTTCCCGCAGCCATTGCTTCTAGGAGCACTAAGCCCAGGGTTTCGGTGCGGGAGGGAAAAATGAAGGCGTCGGCCGATGCGTAAGCTGTTGCGAGTTCTTGCCCCTTGAGGTAGCCGACAAAATTGGTTTGTGTACCGGCAAAATATTGTTCCAGGGTTTGCCGGTGCGGGCCGTCTCCCACTAAGGCGAGGCGGGCGTCGGGAATCGCTGCGAGGACTGGTTTGATGCGTTCGATTTCTTTTTCTGCACCGAGGCGGCCGACGTACAGCAGCAGGGGACTGTCTGGGTTATTTTGAGAAAGGCGCGATCGCATTTCTGGACTTGCCAATTCCGGGACAAACATTTCAGTATCTACGCCCCGCTGCCACAAATCTACTCGCTCAATGCCGTGGGTTCTCAATTCCTCCACCATTGCTGTGGAAGTACAGAGATTCAATTCTGCTTGGTTGTGCGCTCCTTTGAGCAGTTCCCACAATAAAGGTTCGAGGACTCCGAAACCGTAGTGGTGCAAGTATTTGGGCAAATGCGTGTGGTAAGAAGCCAAAATCGGAATGTTGAATTTTTTGCCGTAATATATACCCCCCAATCCCAAAATTGCGGGATTGACAACGTGAATAATATCCGGTTTAAACTGCTCTAATTGGCGACCGACAGCCGGAGAAGGAAGTGCCATTTTCAGTTCCGGGTACATCGGCAAAGGCAAACCCTCCACACCGTAAACTCGGGCGCCTTTGTATTCTTTAATCCCGTAATCTGGAGAAAATATCAGAACTTGTTCGCCCGCCCGCTGCAAGTGATCTACAGTGTGAATCAGGCGCGTCACAATGCCGTCTATTTTCGGCAGAAATGTTTCAGTGAACAGAGCAATTTTCATAAAAATAAGTTACTTAGGGAGCCGATAATCATAGCCTGCGGCCAAGGTCATCGGTAACAGGATACACTGTCTCGCGGGGAGCTAAGTCATGGCGTGCGATCGGCTGCTTTTCTACACTTCTTCTTTCTCTTTCACTACCGCTAATTTCGAGCCAGAGGTTTTTGGAATAAGATGCAAATTCCCGGAATGCCAATTGATAAAATTCTCCCACCTAAAAGCCATCCCCCACTTTCGGCAAAGCAATTAATTCTGTGAATTTCCTGTGCTGTTCTGGCAATTTATAATATTGCTGTTTCAGTGGCAGATTGGGCTTCCCTAACTCGCTCGGCGCTAATGTTGATAACTCGCCGTTACTGCAACCCCTTCGGCTATTAAATAATAAGCACAAACTGCACTCGCTGACAATCCAGGCAGAACCACCAAAAGCAACAGAACGAGAATTTGACTTTTCACGGCTTTCTTCCCAAAAAGCCAGCATTAAAAACCTTATGCCATTTTGCAACTAAGCGCAGAGGACGCAGAGAACACAGAGCAAAAGATCAAAAAGATAGATATGAAAAAATTAATCTAAAAAGAAATCCCTGCTGAACTTGCAAATATTTCTCCTCTCTTCCCTTCTTTTCTTTTACTTCGCGCCCTTCGCGCCTTCGCGGTTCGTTAAAAAATCTCTTACCCCGCAGGTAGATACCAGAACTTACTTCCAAGAAACCTTCGGCAAAATCTGGTTTTTATCGACACGGTGCTGATATTTTGTAGCAAAATTCAGCAGAGAATCGAGCAGGGAATCTGAGAGATAGTGCGGTTGTAAACCGAGGTCTAGCAAATTGGTGTTTTTGGCATTGAAATAATGTTCTTCTTTCTCGACTCTGGGATTTTCGATGTTGTTGATTTCTACTTTTAATCCCATTGCCATGCCTGCTTTTTGCACCAAGGAGGCTAAGTCGCCGACGCTGAATTGTTCGGTGAATTGGTTGAAGACGCGGAATTGTCCGGCTTCGGCGGGGTTGGCGATCGCCAATTCCACGCACCGCACGGTATCCCGAATGTCTAAGAAGCTGCGGGTTTGTCCGCCAGTTCCGTAAACTGTCAGAGGATGACCGATCGCAGCTTGGATGCAAAATCTGTTCAATGCTGTACCGAATACTCCGTCGTAGTCCAAACGGTTGATCAACAGTTCGTCCATGCCGGTTTCATCTGTGAGCACGCCGTAGACTACGCCCTGATTTAAGTCGGTGGCTCTTAAACCCCAGATTTTGCAAGCAAAATGGATGTTGTGGGAGTCGTGGACTTTTGACAGGTGGTAGAAACTGCCTGGTTGTTTGGGATAGGGTAGTGTATCCTTGCGGCCGTTGTGTTCGATCGTGATGTAGCCTTCTTCAATGTCAATATTCGGGGTGCCGTATTCGCCCATTGTCCCCAATTTCACTAGGTGACACTCGGGGAAGTCTTCGCGGATGGCGTACAGCAGGTTGAGTGTCCCGACAACGTTATTGACTTGGGTGAGGACTGCGTGTTCGCGATCGATCATCGAGAAAGGTGCCGAACGCTGTTCGCCGAAATGGACGATCGCCTCTGGTGCAAATTTTCTCATGCTTTTGCTGAGAAAATCGTAGTTGGTGATGTCACCGACGAACAAGTCGATCGACTTGTTCGTTAAATCTTGCCATCGCTGGAGTCGTTGCTGAATCGGTGCGATGGGAGTGAGGGTGTCGCTGCACAGTTCCAGATCCCAGTGCCGCCGCACGAAGCTGTCGAGGATGCCAACTTCGTAACCCTTGTTAGAAAGGTAGAGTGCGGTTGCCCAACCGCAATAGCCATCGCCACCAATAACCAGGACTTTCATAAATCAACGGTGAATCTTGCTTGCCAATACTGGGTTAATGTACCAGGTAATGGTACATTCTGAACCTTTAATCAAGCGTGTTTGCCCAGGAAGGAGTCTGTTTTTTTAGATTAAACCTGAATTTCGTCGGCGAAACTGGCCCGGCGGGTGAATTCAAAGGGGCCGGCCTGGGCTCCCCAGACGTGAGCGTCGGTTTCTGGGTCACGTCCGCGATCGTGGCTAATAAATTTGTCTTGGTCTATCTCGAATTCGCTGTCTAAATAGGTTTTTTTGCCCTTTCTGACCACCATGCAGCCTTTTCCGGGTTCGACAGACCCTTTGAAGCTGTGCCCCGTCCACTGCGTAATAAAGCTACAGCCCGGGAGAAGTGTCAGTTGTGCTTTTTTGATTTCTTGCAGCCGTTGCGGGTCGCGGGCAGCGCCGTAGAATTGTTCTTCGTTTTCTATGGCATAATTTTCGATGTCTATTCGATCGTCCACCGGGACTAATTTCAAAACTCGGACTCGGTACGGTACGTGCAGTTCAATATCGTAAGCTTGTTCTAGGTACAAGCTGATCCCATCCAGAACTTCGACCGGCAAAGGCCTCATGCAGACGCGGATGTGGGCGAAGAATGGCGGGTTTTCAAAGGCTTGGGCTTGGTTGCTGAAATCGGCGGCCATCCAGCGGGCGAGGGTGACGATATCGGTGGAATGAGTCATTTCGATTTTAGATGTTGGATTTTAGATTTTAGATTGGCGGTCTAGTAAAAGTTATTTTAGGGGAAATAAGGCGCGATCGCACTTGAGATCCCTGACTTCTTAAATAAGTCGGGAATCTGGGTATTCTGTTTTTTCCAGGGGGGCTTAATTATCGGGAAATCATGAAATTACAAGCAGTTGAATCTAGCATGATCGAAGCTGTGGGTTATGACGAAACTACGTCTACCCTGGAGGTTGTTTTCAATAGTGGCAAAACCTATCGATACTTTGAAGTTCCTAAGACTGTCTACTTGGAAGTGATGGAATCAGATTCTAAAGGTAGTTATATGCTATCTGACGTGATTGATTGTTTTCCCTATGAACAACTAAAGAAACGGCGACGATAAGTACGGAATTAATCTATGCTTGCGATATTTCTCATTTTCAATGCGAATAAACCTCAGATTTAGCGTTATTCTCAAGGTATTGCTGATAAGCTGCCTCTAATTAATCATTTTCTTCATCTTCTAGAGCATTTTGAAATCGAGCGATTTTAGATTTTAGCTTTTAGATTTTAGATTGAAGCATTAACCAAATTACTTTGGATTTAATATTAAATTAGCCAAGGGTAGCATCCAGTTCTATGAAACAAAGTATTTGCGCGGTCAATCCACAGATTAAATCAGAGATTTTTGGCGCAAATACTTCGCCCCATTGATGCTTTTGCCAGAGATTAAATACTCTGGTTCAGACATCTAAATTAGCAAATTAGATGAGTTTGACAGCCCGCAGACCAAACATCAGCACTGTTGCTAAGCCGATCATGCCGCCAAAAATCCCAAAATAAGTTATTGCTCCGCTAAGAGTCATTGCAATTTCTCCAAAACAATCAATAAAAAGACCTATAAGAACTATAATCTAAAATCTAATATCTAAATTAGATAAATATGCAATCGATAATTAAAGTTGACTTGGGGCCACAATCTTACAATGTTTGCGTGCGATCGGGCGGCTTAGACGAACTCGGCAGTCTGATGGGCGATCTAAGTTTGGGCAAAAAAGTGCTGCTGGTGTCGAATCAGTCGATTTTTCGGCAGTACGGCGAAAGAGCAACAGCAGCCCTCGAATCGGCCGGTCTGGAAGTCAGTAGCTGCATTTTACCACCGGGAGAACAGTACAAAACTTTAAATTCGGTGCAGAAAATTTACGGTGCGGCTTTGGCAAACCGTTTAGAACGTTCCTCGACAATGGTGGCTTTGGGCGGCGGGGTGGTGGGCGATATGACGGGTTTTGCTGCGGCGACTTGGCTGCGGGGAATTAATGTCGTGCAGGTTCCGACTTCGCTGCTGGCGATGGTTGATGCTTCTATTGGCGGCAAAACGGGGGTAAATCATCCTTTAGGGAAGAATTTAATCGGGGCGTTTCACCAGCCGCGCTTGGTTTTGATTGACCCGGATGTACTCAAAACTCTGCCGGCGAGGGAGTTTCGTTCGGCGATGGCGGAAGTGATTAAGTACGGGGTGATTTGGGATGTTGAATTGTTTGAAAAGTTGGAAAAGTGCAAGCGTTTGGATCAAATGCGCTACGTGAAGGCGGATTTGTTGGCAGAAATTTTGAGCAGGTCTTGCCAAGCTAAGGCTGAGGTGGTAAGCAAAGACGAGAAGGAATCGGGTTTGCGGGCGATTTTAAATTACGGACACACAATCGGTCATGCTGTGGAAAGTTTGACCAATTACAAGGCGATCAATCACGGGGAAGGAGTGGCAATCGGCATGGCTGCGTCAAGCCGATTGGCTGTGGAGTTGGGAATGTGGGACGCTGAGTGCGATCGCCGCCAGTCTGCTTTGATTGAAAAAGCGGGTTTACCTGCCAAATTGCCGGCGGGTGTGGATATTGAGGAAATTTTGCATACATTGCAACTCGATAAAAAGGTGCAGGATGGCAAGGTGCGGTTTGTGCTGCCGGTGCGATTGGGTGAGGCGGCTGTGAGCGATCGGGTGGATGGGGATTTGATTTTACAAGTTTTGAAGGAAATGCTTTAAATGCTCGTTTTTCGGGGTTGTTTAACCGCTGCTGAACGCTGATTAACGCCGCTCGCCAAAGATGTTTTTTCTTTCAATCGGCGATCGGCGGTTGAGTTTAGGAACCGCTCGACCGCGAATTAATTTCCTCCAAAATTTTATCGACTCTGTTAGCCGCTTGAGTTCTGCCTTGCTTGATAAATAACTCCTTAGCTTTTGTGAGGCTGGCTACGGCCTCGGCTTGGTTTTCCTGGCCTCCTTGTTGGTACAAACCGACTCCTAAATTGTTTAAAGCATCGGGATATCGATCGTTAATTTTAACGGCTTGTCTCCACTGAACAATTGCCTCTGGCAACTGCCCCTGACTTGCCATTGCCACGCCTAAATCGTTGTGAGCTTTGGCGTGCTGTGGGTTGACTTCAATTGCTTTTTGGAATTGAACGATCGCGTCGCTCATTTTACCTTGCCCCGACAGCATAGTTCCCAACTTGTAATAAGCATCCGCTTGTTTGGGATAGCGAGCGATTAGTTGCCGGTACAAAGCTTCGGCATTGACAAGATTCCCTTGACCGTAAAGGTCGTTGGCAGTTCTCAAGCCCACCGTGTAGCCTTTACCTACAACTTGGCACTTTTTCTCAGAGTTGCCTTCCTGCTTGCAAATCCTGAGTTCGTCTCCCTTCATCTCGTAGGACATAACTTCCCGAACAGCAGGGCCTCGGCGCGGTGGCTGCAAGTTCTGCGACTGCAAGTTTTGCGAAAGTTGCAGGGCGATTGGATCGGCCCAGGCCGGTTGGGCTGCTGCGGCATTCCAGATTCCTGCACCCACCAAAATGCTTGGGGCAATCCACCTCAAAGGTTTGAACAAGCGAAACTCTCGATCGTTTTTCATGTCTTTTGTGGAAACGTGTTGTTGATATCCTGGGTTTCACTAGCGCCGTGAGAGTCGGAGCAGATCGGGGCCCACCCGATGAAATAGTTAGTTATTAACAGTCGAGATATTTTAACACTGTGTGGCCGAGTTTGAGTTAAATTAGAGTAGAATTCCGATCGATTCTCAGTCAACCTTAGCAGGAAAATAGAAATGGGGCAGTCTATTCTTACCATGCTCTTTGCGCTCATCCTCGGCTACGCTGTTAACTCAAGCGTCAAAATAGTCAGCGGTGGCGACGAAGCTTTAGTGGAACGTTTGGGTCAATACAAGCGCACCCTAAAGCCAGGATTCCACTTTATCAGTCCCCTGGTTGAAAAAGTCGTCTGCGTGGACACAAGCCGTGAAAGAGTTTTAGACATTAAACCTCAGTCAGCAATCACGGGAGATAATGTGGCTCTCGAAGTCGATGCCGTTGTGTATTGGCGGGTTGTGAATTTACAGAAAGCTTATTATGGAATCGATCAAATTGAAAATGCGATCGCCAACTTAGTTTTAACGACGTTTCGCGCTGAAATTGGTCGATTGCCAATGCAAGACATCTTGGCTTCCCGAGATGACATGAATAAAAAGTTACTCAAGAAGTTGGACGAAGCTACTGAAACGTGGGGCGTCAAAGTAATTCGGGTAGAAATTCAAAGCATTACACCTCCTAAAAGGGTGCAAGAAGCTATGGAATTGGAGCGCGCTACCAAGAGCGAGTGGCAAGCAATGGTCAATAAGGCGATCGGCACTAAGGAGTACATGAGGCTCTTAGTTGAGGCTTTAGACTCCCATCCGAATAGCACGCAAGTTTTGAATTACTTAGTAACCGAAAAATACTTAGAGGCTCAACAAAAATTGGGCGAAAGCGACAATGCCAAAATTCTGTTTATGGACCCGAGAAATATGTCAGAGGCCCTCAACAATTTGATGGAGTCTATCCCTGATGTCCCTTCGGAAGCTGGCGGCGGCGGGGAAATGAAACTTATGGATACTCCAACTTCTCAAGACTGATATCGGAAGATGGCGTCGGCTACCTGAGAGACATCGCGCATTTCTCTTACATCGTGAACGCGCAAGATATCTGCCGAATTTGCGATCGCACCTGTACAAGCCGCCGCTGTCCCCCAAATTCTTTGTTTCGCTTCTGGCTGATTCAAAATGTGACCGATGAAGCTTTTTCGCGATACTCCGACTAGAATGGGAC
Source organism: Microcoleus sp. B3-A4 (assembly GCF_036705385.1). Classification (NCBI taxonomy): domain Bacteria; kingdom Bacillati; phylum Cyanobacteriota; class Cyanophyceae; order Oscillatoriales; family Microcoleaceae; genus Microcoleus; species Microcoleus sp. B3-A4. Next base: position 27,328 of record NZ_JAUBUI010000031.1, read on the forward strand.
AGTTTAAAAGACTGAACTTTCGCAGATCTCGCAGGATTTCTAAGTTTTGACTGTAAGTCTTGGCAAAGCCAATACCAGGGTCGAGAATTATGTGAGATTTGTCAATCCCCGCAGCAACTGCCGCCGCAATTCGACTCTCTAAAAATTCCCTAATTTCCCCAATTAAATCCCGATAATCTGTGAGTTTTTGCATCGTCTGGGGAGTTCCCCGAAGGTGCATTAAAATTATTGGCACTTTTAACTTAGCCACGGTTGACAGCATTTCTGAGTCAAAAGTAGCTCCCGAAATATCGTTAATTATATCAGCTCCCGCCTCAACCGCAGCTTGGGCAACCTGCGCTCTGGTAGTATCGACCGAAATAGGAACTGAGCCAAAAATATCGGCTTTTTGTCGCAGTATTTGTACGAGAGGTATAACGCGATCGATCTCCTCTAAAGAGGATATTTCCACTGCACCAGGCCGAGTAGATTGACCGCCAATATCAATAATATCTACCCCCGATTTTACCATATTTTCCGCTTGCGCTAAAGCCGATTCTATGGTATCGAAATCTCCACCGTCGCTAAAACTGTCAGGGGTAACATTCAAAACGCCCATTAAATAAGTGCGTTTTCCCCACTCGAAAACTTTATTTCTAATTGTAATTTTTTTGATGTTATTTTTCATATCAAACCCGTTGGCATTGGAATTATGTAGTGCGAGCTTCCCCCTCGCGATTTGGGTAGCGAGCTCTTAAGCTCGCACTGACATCATCCAAATTATTATTCCGATCAGTTAGAGCATGGGCAGCAGATGTGCCAGACGCACATTGACACCAAGTTCTTCGCAAGCACCGGAGCCAGAGCGAACGGCAGAAAGCATACTCAGCCATTCATAGCATCCCTGCCAAGGATAGATAACTGCTGCACCACCCCGCACAACGCGCTCGCCATTACTACTATTCCCACTAAGCCAAGGTGAGCCATCTGAGGGAGCGCCTTCATAGTTGTCGTGCCAAATGTCTGCACAGATGTCGCCGTGAAATCCCATGTTCACCAAGCCAAAGCGGTTGCTGGCGGCATCGTTGGCAACTTTATTGTTGAAATTTTCTACTAAGTAAAGGTTTGACAAATCGTTCCCCCAGAAAAACAGTGTTGTACTTCCTGCACGGCAAGCATATTCCCACTGCGATTCAGAGGGAAGAACGTGTCCAGAGGCTTGTAACAAAGCTTCTACTTCCTCGATAGATAGATATGCTACCTCTGCATTAGGCATGGGCGACCCGTTCAAATAATCTCTGTATAAGAAGTTGCTCTCGTCAACGGAAATCAACTTATTGGCTTCGCTCCAGCGCAAGGGAAAACGCGCCAAGAGAAAGGGAGCAAGGTGTACTGGATGAACAGGATGCCAAAAGTTACTGTTGATGAAGCTGTCATTAATAATATCTACTACATCTTGTTCATCGTCTTCTATTAGTTGTCTGCGAAGCTCGACCAGTGCCTGCTTCTGGGTCTCATCAAATCCCATCATGAAGGTGCCACCAGGTATCAGGAGAAACACAATACCTGTTGCTTTTTCGCGTATAGAGAAGATACGGATGGGCTGCTCTGAAGCATAGGTTTTCGCCTCAGCCACTTCAAAGCCATTGAGTTGCCAAACAAGGGCATTGACAATCTCGTCTTGTCGAGCCTTGCTTGCCGTAGCCCATTGCGCTGCATTATGAAGCTCTTTCATGGCCGTTGGGTGAGGAGGAAGCAAACTTTCTAACTAAATTGAAGGAAGTTGCAATCCCAAAAGGTGGTTAGTTGCCCCATCATCAACTGGTACAGGAAGATTTTCGGCTAACTGGTAGAGATTGTCATTTCTCAACATCAAAAGTCCCGGTACAACCACCACTTAGCAATTACCTATTAGCAATTACCTATTACTGATAATTGACAATTCGAGCAAAACTCGCAGCTTCCAAACTAGCACCGCCAACCAAAACCCCGTCAATCTCCGGCTGAGCCATGACTTCATCAATATTCTCCGGTTTGACGGAGCCGCCGTACTGAATTGGCACGTCAGGATTAGTCAATTTACTGCGAATCAAACCAATAACTCGGTTAGCTTCCTTTGTTTCGCAAGTATCGCCAGTGCCGATCGCCCAAATCGGCTCGTAAGCAATTACCAACTTATTTTGGTCAACACCAACCAAATCTTTTTCCAATTGAGAAAAAATGTGAGCTTCTGTTTCGCCTGCATCTCGCTGCTGCTTGGTTTCCCCAACGCACAGAATCGGAATTAAATCGTATTTCTGAGCAGCTTTCAGCCGCAAATTCACCGTTTCGTCAGTTTCCCCAAAATATTGGCGCCGCTCACTGTGGCCGATGATGACATAACGCACACCAAGTTCACTGAGCATTGGCCCGGAAATTTCCCCAGTAAAAGCTCCTGACTCTTGCCAGTGGACGTTTTGAGCACCGAGTCTGATCCGGCTGCCGTGCAAATTTTTCGAGAGGACAGCCAAGGAGGTAAAGGGAACGCAAAGCACGACTTCCCGTTCCTCTGGGGTTTCGGTCAGGCAGGACATAAATCCTTGAAGAAACTCTAGGGATTCAGCCCTAGTTTTGTACATTTTCCAGTTGCCAGCAATAACTATTTTCCGCACGGGTGACTCAGTAGCTCTGTGAACATCAAAATCAGGCAACTTATAGTTTAAAGCTTTAGCGTACATTTCGAGCCCTTATTGCCCAAACTCAATGCGAGCTTGCTCAACTAAGTCAACGGTGACGACTTCGGTTTCGGCTTCGCGGGCCAACTGCTCGATGCGGACGCGAGCTTGTCCCCGGACAAAATAGGGAATATTTTTCAGCTTCGCCTTGGCTTCTGGCGTCCATTTTAAATCGTCGGAAAATTCGGAATCGGGCATGGCGTATTGAGCGATCGACTACAAGCCTTCATGGATCTGGCTTTGATGGAAAGCCTGGATGTATTAAATTTACCATGAATTGCGATCGGGCCACACCTTCTCACTCTGCCTTAATTTTGTTGCTTAAAATAGCCGAGGCTTCTTGTAAAAGCTGATTCTGCTCTTGTCGAATTGCCTCCAACCTTATCAAAATATTAGCAATTCGTTCCTGAGACTCTAAACTGTTTGATTCAACTCCCCTCAATTGTAAAGCTGAATTATTTTTGTCTTTGGGATTCTTTGAAACCAATGAGTTTACAACCACTCCACCCAGATTACTTACAGATTTAGAGCTGAGACTCAAAACCCCTTGCATAAATTTTAATGGGATTTGCAGAACAAATAACAATCCTTTTGCAAAAAAGTTACCTAAAGCCTGTAATAAACTCCTGATAATCAATAGAAATAGCACCACCATTACTAAAGATATCCACGGGTGACTCACCAACCAGAAGACTACAGGGTGCGAATCCATCCAAGTTTTAAACATACCATCGATACCACTTTGAAGGGCATTGGAAGTGGCATCGCCCATAATTCCTGCCTTTTGAACGCTATCTTCTAATGAAGCCTTAGCCTTTTCTGGAGCTTGAGTTACACTCTCTACAGCTTGGCTAGTGCTTTGATTCAGAGTATTGACGGCCGAGTTAGTAGTTTGATTAATAGTTTCTTTAGCAGTTGCCGCCGAGTGAGAAACTGCATCAACAGCTTTGTTGGTAGTTTCACTGACGCGACTAACGGCTTGATTCGCGACTTCAGATATAGAAATCCTCGCTTTTTCGGTTTGATCCGCTACAGTACCTAAAGCATTATTCGTAGCTTGATTAACAGCATTCACGGCAGAATTCGTAGTTTGAGTGAGAGCTTCTTTTGCCTGATTCGCAGATTCGGAGAGAGAAGATTTAGCTTGTGCGGTTGCTTGTGAAACCGAATTAACTGCTTTTACGACTTTTTCTGTAAAAAATTCTTTCGTTTTTTGAAAGCTTTGAGAAACATCAGACAGTGCTACTTCCATAGTAAGTGACCTCCATTAACTTAACTTACTGTTTCCAAGTGATTATAGTATAGCTTCTGTTTTTAATAGCGGGATTTTAGCCAAAAATTGAGCGATAAATAGAGCTAAAATATATAGGGTAAGGTTTTTAGGCTAATCTCTTGGCTGAGGGAATTTGATGAGAGAAACAGTTTGGACATCCATGCTCCCATACTTTGAAAGATGGTGCCAACGCTTTGACGATGTGTTCCCCACTCAAGCCCAAAGACAGGAGTTTAGACACTATCTGGGGGGATTATTGGGAAAAAGGAGAGAAAAAACCTATCCCAGCTCGCGCAGAACGCTGTAGATATTTCTTAACAAAGCTTACGCCATTTTGCAGTCAGAGCTTCCTAGTGCGAACAAACGCTCAACCAAGGGCGAAGCTATACGCGCTCGTGTGACCATCAGATGTATTCCCCAAAAATAAAGCGGGCGATCGCTCAAAGATGAGGTAGGAATTTGATGCACCTGAAAAAGCCGGAATTAAGTTGAGAAATATAGCATATTATCCGATCGGCGATCGCGGGAGAACGGGCGATTGTTCGAGGAATAACGGGCGATCGTCCGTTAAAGCTCGCTCGGCGTTGTAAAAACTGTTTAACGCCCCCAAAAATAATTACATACCTACATAAATTAGCGCGGCTTACCAGGCTTTATATCTCCGAAAAAAAGCGAGAAATTTTAAGTAGACTGTGGCTGTTGGTTTAACAAACCCGACGCTGCCTAGGATGTTGTTGCGGAAGCTTAGCTGGTGTATTATTTCTGATATATTTGCCACAATTTAACTTTCCCTCCCAAGATCAAAATATGCTAGGCTAGAATGTTTCCACAGCTTAAGATACACCATGACGTATGTATCAATCATTAGAAGAGTCAGCCATTTCGACTAGCCCATCTACGGAACCGTCCTCTCTAATTCTCATAGTGGATGACGATGCCTTGATTCGTTTGCAACTTCGACTGTATTTACAGAAGGAAAAATACCGAGTGGTGGAAGCTAGTGATGGGTTGACAGGGCTAGCAGCTTATAAGGAAGTAGATCCAGACCTGATCCTGCTAGATGCAGTGATGCCTACTATGGATGGTTTTGCTTGTTGTCAAAAAATATCTGAAGTGCCTGAGAGCGATCGCCCACCTATTTTGATGATTACTAGCTTGGAAGACAAAGAATCTGTCGATCGAGCGTTTGCAGCAGGAGCGGCTGACTATATCACTAAGCCGATTCACTGGGCTGTTCTGGGACAGAGAGTGCGGCGGTTGATTCAGCAATTCCACTTACAACAGCAACAAACCCTAATTTACAAGCAGCTAGAGGCCGCCAATCGACAATTAAAATACCTAGCCTCAATAGACGGTTTGACTCAGATTGCCAATCGCCGTCAGTTTGACGAACACCTAGATCACGAGTGGCGACGCATGACGAGGCAGCAAACTCCTTTGTCACTAATTTTGTGTGATATCGATTTCTTCAAGCCTTACAACGATACTTATGGACACCAAGCAGGGGATGTATGTCTACAGCAAGTTGCCGCAGCTCTCAATCGCAGTATCAATCGAGCTGGAGATTTAGTCGCACGTTATGGAGGTGAAGAATTTGTAGTGATTTTGCCAGACACAGAGCTTGAGGGAGCCGTACACATTGTTAAAAAAATGCAGGCTTGCATCCAAGATTTAGCAATAGTCCATAAGAGTTCTCCGAATCATTGCATTACGCTCAGCTTCGGTGTTACCACTGTGATTCCCACCCAAGAGAGCCTGCCAGAAACTTTAATTACTGCTGCCGATGCAGCACTTTATCTAGCCAAAGACCAAGGTCGTAATACTTTTTGTACCAAGACTCATACAGTTAATGAGTGAACTCATTAAATCATAAGAGTAAAAACTATGCCTCCCGTAATTGGGAATAATTTTTTCTTAAAAGTTGAGCGAAATATCAAGTCCTGCATCAGTAAGCCTGGGTTTTAGTATTAAAGCTTAAATAATCGGGGGTGCGATCTTCAGGGAAACTGTCAGGTAAATAACAGATCCGCTCTATAGCGCTTTTTTTATCGGAATCAGGTCATATTTAGCAACTAGCGATTATCAAAGTTTATGGGAGGGCCTAGCTAAGTGCGTGATAAAAGATGGTTAGGTGCGATCGCCCTTCTCACTGGTGCGGGTTTTCTAGGCAACTATTTCAGTTTGTCTCTTTTCTTTGGGGTTGATTTCCTCTTTGGCAGTATTGCAATACTGATTATTACTTACTATTTCGGCTGGGGCTGGGGAGGTTTTGCCAGTCTAATAGCAGGCAGCTATACTTATCTACTTTGGCATCATCCATACGCCACCATTATTTTGGTCATTGAGGCTCTGTTTGTAGGTTTTTTTTGCAAGCGTAAACATCGGAATCTCCTTTTATTTGATGGGCTTTACTGGTTTTTAATTGGAATGCCTCTTGTTTGGCTTTTCTACCGTCAAATGATCCACATGGAGGCCGATCAAGTCCTGCTAGTTATGTGCAAACAAGCAGTAAATGGCATTTTTAATGCCTTAGTTGCCAGCTTTATCATTGTTTATGCACCCGTTGATATACAGGTTGGTCGTTCAAAGAAGATCCATGCCCTCTCATTAAAACAAACTATTTTTCATCTGTTGGTTGCTGTTGTCTTTATTCCAGGAGTGCTCCTATTAGTTATTGATGGTAGATACTTGGTCGCTCAAATTCAGACGACTGTGCAAACTGAGTTACAGACAAACGGGAAAAATCTCAGGAGCGATCTATCTAGATGGCATCAGCGACATCTCTTAGCATTGAATACATTAGCGGAAAAATCGCTTATCCCTGAAGCTGCCACTGCTGTTAATCAAGCAATTCAATCATCCGATCAACTGCAACAAGACATTAGCACGATCGAGCAGTGGTTTCCAGATTTCGACAACATTTATGTAGCCGATTCATCTGGCACAGTTTTAGCAGCTTCTCTTCCTTTAAATCAAACACGTCGGCGGTTGATTGAACAAAGCACCGAACATAAATCTCTAATTACCCAGGCTCAAGAGCGGTTGAGACCTTGGATGACTCCTATCCACAACGACTTATTAATTGACGAACCTCATGTAGGATTGAATGTTCCCCTGCAAGTTCAAGGTCATTTCCTTGGGCTGATCCACGGTTCATTAGCATTGAGCCAGATCCAAGCTCTATACATTTTTCAGCAAAACAATCAGCAACTACGGGTTACATTGCTCGATCAAAACAACCTAGTCATTGGGAGTAATCAATCCGACCAAAAGCTTTTGACCAGTGTTCAGGAGTCAAAAGATGGCATCACTCGCACCTTAGAGGGAACCTTGCAGCAGTGGGTACCTAGTAATGTCAACTATCCGATGATCCGTTGGAAAAACTCTTTATATATACAGGAATTTACGATTGACCCAGACTTGAAATGGAGATTACGCTTAGAAATTCCAGCAGCTCCCTATGTAGAAAATTTACAAAATCGCTACAAGACCGACCTGATTATTCTACTCGTCATCACAATGTTGGCATTTTTGTTTGCAACGGTGATTAGCGAACGACTGATCGAGCCGTTATCCTATTTAGCTCGTGCGACCACTGACTTACCCAACAAGCTTTCAGAAGAAACATTTGAATGGAAAGATAGCTCTGTTACTGAAATCAATGAGCTTGCTAGCAATTTTCAATGGATGGCGATCGCGCTAAATCAAAAATTTAGCGAAATTAAACACGTCAACGCTACATTAGAACAGCGGGTTCAAGAACGAACGCAAAGACTATCCAAAATCAATCGATCTCTGAAAGCTGAAATTAAGAGACGTAAACAAGCCGAAGCTGAACTAAGAACAAGAGAGGCCGCAATACGAGCTTTATATCAAGTCACTGCTAGCCAAAATCTCAACTTTGAGCAGCGCATCCAAGCGTTGATTGACATGGGATGTCAGAATTTTGGGCTTGAATGTGGCATCTTGGCTCGCGTGCAAGATAATCGTTATGAGGTGATGGTGGCGCGATCGCCCGATCGAGTCCTGAAACCAGGTGATGCCCTTGATATTAGGCAAACTTTGTGCTGTGAAGCTTTAGACACAAATGAACCCCTAACCATCCAACATACAGGCACCTCAAAATGGCGTTACCATCCTGCCTATCTTGCCTTTGGCATAGAAGCTTATATTGGAACACGAGTTTTAGTTGCAGGCAAAGTCTACAGTACCCTCAGCTTTTCTAGCAAATTTCCCCGTGCAGGCAGCTTTAAATCTGCCCATGTCGAATTACTGAAGCTGATGGCTCAATGGATTGGTAGTGAAATTGAACGGCATGAGGCAGAAGTCGCTCTGCAAGCGAGTGAAGAGCGGTGGGAACTCGCCCTACGCGGTAGTAATGATGGGGTATGGGATTGGAACGTCAACACCAATGAAGTATTCTTCTCGGCTCGCTGGAAAGAAATGTTGGGCTACGAAGACCATGAAATTCCCAATTGCCTGGATGAATGGAGCAAGCGAGTGCATCCCGACGATCTCGGTTGGGTGATGCAAGTAATTCAAGATCACTTTGAGGGCAAAACTTCCTTTTATATTACAGAACATCGAGTTCTTTGTAAGGATGGGAGCTACAAGTGGATTCTGACTCGAGGGCAAGCGCTTTCGGATGAAGCGGGCAGAGTTGTCCGTATGACTGGTTCTCACAGCGATATTACCGAGCGCAAAAAGTTAGAGCAGGAAATTCAAGCCAGAGAGCAATTATTGAATGCTTTCTTTAAAGGAGCTTCTCTGGCAGGAGTGGGGCTATGTATCCACGATCGGCAGTTTCGATTTTTACAAATCAATGAGGCACTAGCTGAAATTAATGGCCACTCTGTAGAGGCTAACTTAGGTAAGACAACTGATGAGATGTTGGGAGAATTTGCTCCTGGTATAAATGCACTGTTACAACAGGTTTTAACGACAGGACAACCTTCCATCAGCTTGGAAATAAGCTCAGAAATATCCAGCCAAAATGGTGCCAAGCGCTACTGGCTCGTTTCTCACTTTCCCATTTTCAAAAATGCAGAGCAGCCTATAGCAGTGGGTTGCATTCTAATTGAAATTAGCGGTCGCAAACGCGCTGAAGCGGAACTGCAACAAATGAGTGGAGCGCTAGAAAATGCCGTAGCAGGCATTTCTCGGCTCGACCCTCAAGGATGCTATATCTTCGTTAACGAAACTTATGCCACCATCTGCGGATATCAGCCAGAGGAAATGCTAGGGATGGAATGGCAAAGAACCGTTCATCCTGAAGATGTTGGCAGGATGGTGGCTGCTTATCAACAGATGTTGAGAGATGGCAGACTCGAAGTGGAAGCCAGGGGGATGCGAAAAAATGGCTCTATGTTCTATAAACAAGTGGTGATGGTCTCTGCTTATGACGAGCAAAATGTCTTTGTGGGGCATCACTGCTTCATGAAGGATATTAGCGATCGCAAGCAGGCAGAAGAAGCACTACAGCGACAGTTGCAAAAAGCCCTACTGCTGAAGCAAATTACCCAAGAAATTCGTCAAAGCCTCAATGCTCAGCAGATATTTGAAACTGCTGCTATTCAGATTGGGCAAGCTTTTGGGGTCAGTCGCTGCTTAATTCGCACATACCTGGACAATCCACAGCCTCAGTTTCCTGTCGTTGCAGAGTATCTAGCACCAGGCTCTGCCCCCAGCGGGGAGCATGACATCCTGGCCGCGAGTCCTGCTTATACAAAACAGTTGATGGCTGGGGATGAAGCGATCGCCTCCCCGGATGTCTATTGCGAATCATTGCTCACCTGTGCTCATTCTATTTGTACCAGTCTCAAATTGAGATCGACATTAGCAGTGCGGACCTCTTACCAAGGAGAACCGAATGGTGCCATTTGTTTACACCAGTGCGATCGCGACCGTCATTGGACCACCGATCGAGTGGAGTTGCTAGAATCCGTCGCGACTCAAGTAGGAATTGCCCTTGCTCAAGCCAAATTACTAGAGCAAGAAACTCGACAACGAGAAGAATTAACTCTGAAAAACTTTGCCCTGGAGCAAACTAGACGAGAAGCAGAAGCTGCGAACCGAGCGAAAAGTGAGTTTCTGGCGATGATGAGTCATGAAATTCGCACTCCCATGAATGCGGTTATTGGCATGACGGGACTGCTGCTCGATACAGAACTCAAGGCTCAACAGCGAGACTTTATCGAGACGATTCGCAATAGTGGGGATACGCTCCTGAGCATCATCAACGACATCCTGGACTTCTCCAAAATTGAGTCGGGCAAACTGGAGCTAGAAAAGCATCCCTTGAGCTTGAGAGATTGCATAGAAGGTGCGATCGACCAACTTGCAGTTAAAGCAGATGAGAAGAAGATTGACTTGGGCTACCTGATCCAGCCTCAGACTCCTAATTTCATTTTGGGTGATGTCACCCGTCTGCGTCAGATTCTAGTTAACTTGCTCAACAATGCGATTAAGTTTACTGAAACTGGGGAAGTTACCATTTCCGTGGAGGCCTCTCTAGTTGATTCTGACAAAACGATTTCTGAGCCAGGGAACTTGTCAGAAAGCTTGTATGAAATTCAGTTTTCCATTCAAGACACAGGCATTGGTATTCCAGCCAACCGGCTCGATCGACTGTTCAAGTCTTTTAGTCAAGTAGATGCTTCGACGACTCGGCAGTATGGAGGGACTGGTTTAGGTCTGGTGATTAGTAAGCGACTTACTGAAACGATGAACGGCACGATTTGGGTTGAAAGCCGAGGCCACCTCGGAGGAACCCCTTCACCAAAATGGCAAGCCGCTAAGCTTAATCGAGTCACAATGGGTTCTACCTTCTACTTCACGATAGTGGCATCCTCTATTGCTACTGAGTTAGCGGAACCGATGGAAATGCTACCAGAACTATCTGGCAAGCGTTTATTAATCGTGGACGACCAGCCCACTAACCGACAAATTCTGACGTTGCAATCAGAGACTTGGGGGATGCAGAGTCGCGCTGCCCAATCGGCTGTGGAAGCGCTCAACTGGCTTCAGAGTGGAGAAACCTTTGATGTCGCTATTTTAGATATGCAAATGCCACAGATGGACGGCCTCACACTCGCCTCAGCCATCCACCAGCATCCTAAGTGCCGCCGTTTACCCCTAGTGTTGCTGACTTCAATGGGCATACCAGAAGCGAGTTCTTCAGCGCTCTCCACTCACTTTGCGGCTTTTTTAAGCAAACCCATCAAACAATCCCACCTCTATCAAATACTGATCCATGTGCTACAAGCTCAACCGACAAAAGTTCAACAGCAGCTCCCTAGATCGGTTCAGGATGATATGAAACTGGCCCAGAGACTCCCACTGCGAATTCTGTTAGCAGAGGATCATCTGGTGAATCAGAAGGTGGCACTGCTGCTGTTAGAGCGTATCGGATACCGGGCTGATATTGCTGCCAATGGATTAGAAGTCTTGGAAGCCCTGCACCGCCAGCCTTATGATGTAGTGCTGATGGATGTACAAATGCCAGAGATGGATGGACTAGAAGCCAGCCGTCGTATTTGTGAGGAGTGGCCCGCTCATGCTCGTCCCTGGATTATTGCAATGACGGCAAATGCTATGCAGGGCGATCGCCAGGTTTGTCTTGATGCTGGCATGAATGACTATATCAGTAAACCGATTCGAGTAGAGGCTCTCATCCAAGCGCTGAGTCAGTGTCCACCCAACCAGGAACCGCAGCAAGCCCAAAAGCAGGAATCAGATAGCAGCAAGCCAGAAATTGATGTGCCAGCGGTTAACCTCACAGAACTGCAAGCCTTCTGTAGCAGCATCGATGAAGATTCAACCCAGATTTTGAGCTTGCTGGCGAACTGCTACTTGGAGGAATCTCTCAAGTTGCTACAAGCTATGAAATTAGCGCTCGCCCAAGCGGATACTCAAAGCCTAAACCGAGCCGCTCATACCCTCAAAGGCAGCAGTGCGAACCTAAGCGCGGCTCCTCTGGCCCAGCTTTGTGCCGCGCTAGAAGTTATGAGTACCTCGGGTGAACTCGATCGAGCCTCAACCCTTTTGGATCAAATCGAGGTTGAGTACGATCGTGTCAAGAATACTCTCCAACAAGAACTACAAAAGAGCGAAACTAATCTATGAAAGTCAATTCAATAGGCATCTTTTGGCATCAGGACTTAGGCAACTGTCACACGCGATGCCGCAAGACGGCTGTGCGATCGCATACGCACGATCGAGCCTGATTCCAAATCTGTTAGCATCGAAATTTTTCATATTTCTCTTCTTTTCATCTGCGTGAATCAGCGTCAATCCCTTGTCATCTGCGGTTAATACATTCTCTTTTTTTTACCGCAGATAAGGGCAGACTAATACAGATTAACGCAGATTAATTATATCAATTCTGGTTGCAGCGTCCGTGATTGTTGACTGTTGACTCTTGGCTGGATTTTACAATAATGACTAATCAGTAATGACTGGTGGCTGCTGTCGAAGCGGAATCTCGATTGCAAACTCAGTACCTTTCCCCAATTCCGAATTGCATTTTAAAACGCCACCGTGTTTTTCTACCACAATTTGGTAACTAATTGACAGTCCCAATCCTGTACCTTTCCCCACAGACTTAGTGGTGAAAAAAGGGTCAAATATGCGTTTTCTCATTGATTCCGAAATTCCCGTGCCGTTGTCAGAAATCCGAATCACCGCGCTAGGAATAGTGTCATTAAGTTTCCCGACAGAAGTAGAGATTTTAATTTGAGGAGCCACCGATTGGTCAGCGAGCAACTTGTGCGAATCTAAAGCATCGATCGCATTCCCAATTACATTCATAAACACCTGATTCAACTGTCCAACATAACACTCAACCAAAGGCAAAGTGCCGTATTCTTTCACTAGCACAATGTTTGCACAGTCCGCATTAGATTTCAGCCTGTGCTGTAAAATTAACAGCGTGCTGTCAATCCCTTCGTGAATATCAACCGCCTTCATTTGACTTTCGTCAAGACGAGAGAAATTCCTTAAAGACAGAACTATTTGACGGATGCGATCTGCTCCCACCTTCATTGACGATAGCAATTTTGGCAAATCTTCTAGCAGAAACTCCACGTCAATATCTTCACTCAATTTGTCTATTTCAGGACTAGAATCGGGATATTGCTGCTGGTAAACTTCCAGCAAACTCACTAAGCTAGCAGTATATTCACTAGCGTGATTGAGATTGCCGTAAATAAAATTAACCGGATTGTTAATTTCGTGAGCAATCCCGGCTACCAGTTGCCCCAAACCAGACATTTTTTCAGTTTGAATCAATTGAGCTTGAGTGTGCTGCAAATCTTTTAAACTTTGAGCGATTTGTTCTGCTTGGCGTCTAGTTTGAGCTAGCAAATCGGCTTGTTGGATAGCTACGCCTAACTGATTGCCAATCTGAGCTAAAAAGTTAACTTCTGAACTTTCCCAACAGCGGGGTCCAGAATGTTGATAGGCTGTGAGCAAACCCCAAAGTTCTTGTCCTACAAAAATCGGCGCGATTGCATAAGCCTTCACCTGAAATTGCTCTAAAATACCGACAACACACTGCGAGTGACCAACTTGATAGATATCGTCAACGGCTAGAGTTTCATTATTGACATATCTGCCGCCTCGGTTTTCCTGCAAATAAGTATCTTGCCAAACCGTACTGATACCTTCCCCTACCAATTTTATCCAGCCATCTTTCACAAACTCGGCCACATAATAGCCACTCCAATCAGGATTAAATTTATACACAGCAATTCTATCAACTTGCATAAACTGACAAACTTCTTGGGTTGCAGTTTTAAAAATTGCGTTGATATCGAGAGATTCTCGAATCTTAGCCACCACATCAAACAGTATCCGTTGTTGCTCGGCTGCCCCCTGCAAATCGATCGTTTGCTGGCGCGTTTTAGCAAGCAAATCTGCTTGTTCTAATGCTACGCTCAACTGAGATCCTACTTGCGTAGAAAACTTGATTTCCGAACTGTTCCAATTGCGGGAACTGCCGCACTGGTGCACGCACAGCAAGCCCCAAAGTTCGCTGCCTTTCATCAGCGGCATAATCACCTGAGATCTAATTTGAAATTGAGCTAAAATAGCAGCGTGGCAGTCGGAGAGTCCCGCACTTTCGATATCTGGCAGCACTTGAATGCGTCCCTGGCTGTATTTATTTGCATAGTTCTCTCCAAAACAACGATCGCGAATTTTTACATCCATTGCTGAAGGAAAATCTGGCAAAACATCTTCGGTAATAAATTCGCCTTCATTAAACTTTGAACTTGTATCGAAGCGATAAATGCCAACTCTATCTGCTTTTAAAATCCGCCGCAATTCTGTAGTTGTCGTGCTAAAAATTGTATCTAAGTCGAGAGATTGCCGAATCTTAGCAACTACCTCAAACAGTATTCGCTCCTGCTCTGCTGCCCGCTGCAGCTCAACTGCTTGCTGCTGAGTTTGAGCGAGCAAATCTGCTTGTTCTAAGGCGATGCTTAGCTGAGCGGAAATTTGGGTAGCAAACTTAATTTCGGAAGATTCCCAGTTGCGGGGGGCCGAACATTGGTGTACGCACAGCAACCCCCAAAGGTCGTTGCCTTTCATAATCGGTGCAACTAAAGTAGCTTTGACCTGAAATTGCTCCAATACTTGCTCATAACAATCTTGCAGTCCGGCCTGTCTGATGTCGGAGATTGAGTGAACTCGCCCCTGAGAGTAGAGATTGGCGTAGTTTTCTCCAAAACAGCGATCGTGCACTTTGACTGCCATTGCTGACACAAAATCTGGCAAAACATCTTCGGCAACGAATTCACCGTCGTTAAATTCCGACGCGGGATCGAAGCGGTAAACCGCAACTCGATCGGCATTTAAAGCCCGCCGCACTTCCTGGCACATCGTGCTAAAAATCGTGTTCAAGTCGAGGGATTTTCGCATTTTTGCCACCACTTCAAACAGCACTCGCTGCTGTTGGGTTAACTGCTGTAGTTGAGCAGTGCGCTTTTGAACTTGATTTTCTAAATTTGTGTTAAGTTCTTCTATTTGTTGATCGAGTTGGTAGTGGTTAATAGCATTAGAAAAGTGGGTGCCAAGAATTTGGAGCAATTCAATTTCTTCAGTTTTCCATTCGCGAATTTGGGCTGTTTTTGACTCTTTCCACGCTTCAAAAGATATCCGAGATTGGGCGAGCCGCTCGTCGCTATCAAACTGTCTCGCCCAGAGAGTTTCGGTGTCAAATTCTTCTCGAAAAATGGTCAAGTAACCGAATATTTGCTGGCGGGTTCTGAGCGGTACGATTAAAATGCTGCGAATTTTTGTCGATCGAAATGCAGGTTGCAGGCTTCTCAAACTGCTAATTTGGTACAAGTCGGGAATTGCCCAAAGCTGTTGCTCGCCGGATTTAAAATATTCGTACCAAACGCTGTATTGCTCCACCTGCGGGTATTTTGCCAAAATTCCCATCTTCGGCCCTGAGCCGCAAGTGTAGACTGTGAGTTCGCCAGTGGAGTTATCCAAATAAGGAACTAGATTCGTAACCTTGCTGCTGTCGGAAATGAATGGCGTGGCGAAAATACACAGCCTGCCGCCGGCTGCGTCTAGTGCTGCTACTGATTCTGTCAAAGCTGTTTGGAGTTCAATCGCCGGCTGGGAGTTAAGGGCTGTGGCGACGCGGTTGACGGCAGCTTCCCGCTGAGCTTTCGCCCTTGTTTGGGCGAGGAGGGTTGATTGGGCTATGGCGACGCCGAGCTGATCTGCCACCATCTGAACGCCTTGGAGTTCGTTTTCTGCCAGACTCCGGGACTCGGAGTGGTGAGATACCAACAACCCCCAGAATTCTTCGCCGTGAAAAATTGGTACTACCAAGCAAGCCTTGACGCCGAGTGCAGTCAAGTATTCAGCGTGGCAGGGGTCAACCGCACGAAAGCGCATTTCGTCGGGCAGCAGTTCGCCGGAAACCGCCTCGCGGCGCGGACTTTGACCTAGCTGCCCGGAATCTATATCGACGATCGATCGCACGTGTACTTGCGCGAACAGTTCGCGGGCGTGAGGGGGAATATCGTCGGCTGGAAAATGCAGTCCCAATAGGGATGGCAAGCGGTTGCCGTTAATTGATTCGGCAATCACTTCACCGCTGCCGTCGCTATGAAATTTGTAGATTTTTACTCTGTCTGTTCCCAAGAAGGATTGAACTTCTGCTGCTGTTGCGCTCAGAATTTCGGGTAGTTCTAGAGAGCGGCGAATGCGGTTGGCGATGCGTTCGAGCAAATTTGCTCGATCGAACCTCACCTGGAGATTTTCGATCTTTAATGAGTCCATTATTAATCTTTTGCTTTCCTAGCAATAACAGTAAGCCGCCCAAAAGTTTTGTGCCTGTTAAAAAATTCGGCAAGCACAGCCATTTAATAAAATATAAATATCCTGATGGCGATCGTCGATTAGTTTTTCACCTGTAGCGATCGGCCTTAAAATTGCAACTTTCCATTGTGTGGAATTAAAACTTTTGTACTTTAAATATAAACTTTGTAGAGCCTGCCTTGCAAGCTCTTTACCCCAACGGATTAAACTTGTCAAGTTTCAAGACTTGCAGAGTCATTTACCGCCACCGATGAAGTTCGCACCGAAATATCTCAGTCCTGGATGCAAAAGCTCGCTGAGGAACGAGCTGACGTAAAGAAACAGCATGGAATTCAAAAGGTTAACTCAGAAACCGGGTTTCTACGTCTAGGATTGGATCTGCTGCTAGCGGGATCGGAGAATGGTCGATCGACAATCTGCAGCTTTTTCCAGATATGGGAGCAAAAAAAAGCTCCCGCCGTTAAGCAGGAGCTTTTTTCGATTAGACAATCAAATCAGAAATAAATTCGATCGATTAGTCCAAATTAGGCATAGACAGCACTGGTTCATTTTCGCGATCGATACCCTTCTCAAAGCCAGCGACAGCCGCGCGAGCGCGACCAGCGTGCCACAAGTGGCCGACCAAGAAGAAGAAACCCATCACAAAGTGGAAACAGGACAGCCAAGAACGAGGAGAAGTGAAGTTAAACGAGTTAACTTCAGTCGCCACACCGCCCACAGAGTTCAAAGAACCCAGAGGAGCGTGAGTCATGTATTCAGCCGCGCGGCGAGCTTGCCAAGGCTGAATGTCATTCTTGATTTTGTTCAAGTCCAAACCGTTAGTACCGCGCAAGGGTTCCAACCAAGGGCCTTGGAAATCCCAGAAACGCATCGTTTCACCGCCGAAAATGATTTCGCCAGTAGGAGAGCGCATCAGGTATTTACCCAGACCGGTGGGGCCTTGTGCAGAACCGACGTTAGCACCCAAGCGTTGGTCGCGGATCAGGAAGGTCAAAGCTTGCGCTTGAGAAGCTTCCGGGCCCGTCGGGCCGTAGAATTCGCTGGGGTAAGCAGTGTTGTTGAACCAGACAAAGCAGCAAGCGATGAAGCCCATCAGGGACAAAGCGCCCAAGCTGTAAGACAGGTAAGCTTCGCCAGACCAGATTAAGGCGCGGCGAGCCCAGCCGAAAGGCTTGGTCAAAATGTGCCAAACACCGCCAGCGATACAAATCAGGCCAACCCAGATGTGACCGCCGATGATATCTTCCATGTTGTTGACGCTGACAATCCAGCCTTCGCCACCAAAAGGAGAGCGAGTCAAGTAGCCAAAAATCACAGCCGGATTCAGAGTGGGGTTAGTAATGACCCGCACGTCGCCGCCGCCTGGAGCCCAAGTATCATAGACACCGCCGAAGAACATGGCTTTAGCTACGAGCAGCAGAGCGCCGCATCCCAACAGAATCAGGTGGTAGCCGATGATATTGGTCATCTGATTCTTGTCTTTCCAGTCGTAGCCGAAGAACGAAGAGTATTCTTCGAGAATTTCCGGACCGCGAACGGCGTGATAAATGCCGCCCAAACCGAGAACAGCAGATGAAATCAAGTGAAGAACGCCAACGACGAAGAACGGGAAGATATCCGTAACTTCACCGCCGGGGCCGACGCCCCAACCCAAAGTAGCGATGTGGGGCATCAAAATTAAGCCCTGTTCGTACATGGGCTTTTCTGGGATAAAGTGAGCGACTTCAAACAAAGTCATTGCTCCGGCCCAGAAAACGATCAAACCAGAGTGAGCGACGTGTGCGCCCAGCAGTTTGCCAGACAGATTGATTAAACGAGCGTTGCCAGACCACCAAGCGAACCCGGAGGATTCTTGGTCGCGACCGCTTGCGTAGGAATTAGAGAGCGTTACCACGCGGTAGAACCTCCAACGATTTTAGATTTTGGATTTTGGGTTTTTTTGTTTCCCTAGTAGGGCACGGGAGTACCGCACCTGCCCCAGGGAATAGGGATGTGGATTTCATATTAGTTTAAAAAACTTAAATTAATCTGAAATCCAAATCCTGATTTTTTTAAAGTGCGTTACCGCGAGGCAGAACTTCTTCAGGGAAGATGTAGTTTTCGTGAGGTTGGTCGGTCGGAGCCATCCAAGCACGAATGCCTTCGTTAAGCAGAATGTTCTTAGTGTAGAACGTTTCAAACTCAGGATCTTCAGCAGCGCGCAATTCTTGTGATACGAAGTCATAGGCGCGCAGGTTTAATGCTAAACCGACGATGCCAATGGAGCTCATCCACAAGCCTGTGACAGGTACGAACAGCATGAAGAAGTGCAACCAGCGCTTGTTGGAGAAGGCAATTCCGAAGATTTGCGACCAAAAGCGGTTAGCTGTAACCATCGAGTAGGTTTCTTCTGACTGAGTTGGGTTGAAGGCGCGGAAGGTGTTTGAGCCTTCGCCGTCTTCAAACAAGGTGTTTTCTACGGTTGCACCGTGGATGGCGCACAACAGCGCGCCGCCCAAGATGCCTGCAACGCCCATCATGTGGAAGGGGTTGAGCGTCCAGTTGTGGAAGCCTTGCAGGAATAACAAAAAGCGGAAAATTGCTGCGACGCCGAAACTGGGGGCGAAGAACCAGCCTGATTGACCCAAGGGGTAAAGCAGGAACACCGAAACAAACACGGCGATGGGGCCGGTGAATGCTAGGGCGTTGTAGGGACGGATGCCTACCAAACGGGCGATTTCAATCTGACGCAGGCAAAAGCCGATCAGTGCGAAAGCGCCGTGGAGGGCTACGAATGTCCACAGCCCGCCGAGTTGGAACCAGCGGGTGAAGTCCCACTGTGCTTCGGGGCCCCACAGGAACAGCAGGGAGTGTCCGAGGCTGTTGGCTGGGGTGGAGACTGCTACGGTGAGGAAGTTGGCTCCTTCGAGGTAGGAACTTGCCAAACCGTGGGTGTACCAGGATGTGACGAAGGTGGTGCCTGTTAACCAGCCACCGATGGCTAGGTAGGCGCAGGGGAATAGCAGGATGCCAGACCAGCCTACGAAGACGAAGCGATCGCGTTTGAGCCAGTCGTCGAGGACATCAAAGATGCCTCTTTCGGTCTGGGCGCGTCCGACTGCGATTGTCATTGCGGTAAAATCCTTTTGCTTGTTAAAAGACCAAGGTTTCTAATTAAAGTTAACATAACTATATATTAGAAGTTCAGAATTTTTCAACATAATTAGCAGGTGTTGATACACAATCCCGATCGGTCGCTGACGCGATCGCGTCAGCGAAGCGTGACGCTCGGTGGGCTAATTGAATTAAGATTTGGCTTAAAGGCTGTTTAATTTTATGACTGCAAAAACAATGACCTCGATCGATTCTGTCCTGCGCTACCCGGTTTTGGGCTCCCGCCGCTTCAGCAATTACTGGTGGGCGACGGTGGTCAGCATTGGAGGGACTGGTTTCCTGCTGTCGGGCATTTCCAGCTACTTGCACGTTAACCTCCTGCCTTTTGCTGACCCGACTCACCTTGTTTTCATCCCCCAAGGCATTGCGATGGGTTTCTACGGTGTCTGTGGCGTGCTGTTGGCGCTCTACCTGTGGCTGACTATTCTCTGGGATGTCGGTGGCGGTTACAGCGAGTTCGATCGACAAACTGGTAACATTCGGATCTTTCGCTGGGGTTTTCCCGGCAAAAACCGCAAGCTTGATTTTACTTGCAAGACATCGGACGTGCAATCTGTGCGGGTAGACATTAAAGAAGGTCTCAGTCCCCGCCGCAGTATTTATCTTAAGCTCAAAGACCGCCGTCAGTTTCCCCTGACTAGAGTCGGACAGCCGATTGCTTTGTCGGAAGTGGAAAATCAAGCGGCCGAATTGGCTCGATTTTTGCAAGTTCCCCTAGAAGGACTTTAGGGATTTTCGATTTGCGATTTTAGATTTTAGATTGGTAATGTCTCGTAGGGTGCGCCCGGTCTCGCACCTTACCTACCTGGTAAGTGAAAAAGATCGATCTGCGAGTAAGCCCGTTACCAATTTTTGAATCTATCAATTAACAATACTTCGGATAGTTTTGGATTGCCAACCGTAGAATAAGGGTTTCAAGGCTCCAAGGCAAGTTCGCTACCAAAGCAAAATCGCGGGTTTCAGACTAGGAACTAAAAACAGTTCGGACTATTGAATTAAAATCTTTAGTTGCAAAGTCCGTAATTGACTCAAAGTGAAAATACAAATGCAAATGCAAATCAAAATTCAGCGGTGGTTGTTCTCACTTTTAATAATTGGCGCGTTGTTTGTCGGAGGATGCGGTAGTTCCCCTGTGGCAGACTCGACTGCGACATCGAATCCGGCGTCGGGTGAAAATATTTCTTTGTCTCCGTCTCCTTCTCCTGCTGCTGTAGCGGCGAGTTCGCAATTTAGCAATTTGCCACGATTGGAAGGAAAAGCAACGGTGGTGATGACGGTGAAAGGTGCTCCAATTACGATCGAACTCGACGGCACAAATGCGCCAATTACTGCGGGCAATTTTGTCGATTTGGTTCAGAAAGGAGTCTACGACGGGCTGGTATTTCACCGAGTAGTTCGGGAACCTCAGCCTTTTGTAGTTCAGGGCGGCGACCCTCAGGGTAAAGACCCTAAATTCCCTACAGCGCGACTGGGAACGGGCGGTTTTATTGACCCGAAAACTACTACCGAACGCAGGATTCCTCTGGAAATTAAACCTAAAGGTGCTGCCAATCCGACTTACAGCCAAACGCTAGAAGAAGCTGGGGTTAAGGAGAAACCCGTATTGGTGCACAGTCGCGGGGCTGTTGCTATGGCTCGATCGCAGAGTCCTGATTCGGCTTCTTCTCAGTTTTACTTTACTTTGACCGATGTACCGTTTTTGGACGGCAGCTATGCGGTTTTTGGGTACGTGAAACAAGGCATGGATGTGATTGATAAGATTGAAGCGGGCGATCGCATTGAGAAGGCTACTGTTACTCAGGGTTTGGAAAATTTTAAGCCTGTTCAGTAATCAGTCGTCAGTCGTCACTCGTCATATCAATTCCGGTTGCACGATCGAAATGATTGTTGACTGTTGACTGTTGACTCGATTTTATTATTCCGATGCAACCGGAAACGATATCAGTCGGTGGTCGTTGGTTAGTAGTTAATAATTAGTTCCAATCATAAATAACTAATGACTAATAACTAATGACTAATGACTAAAAATTTGGGAATCTGAGGGTAGATGTGGATGTTGTTGTTACGGGAATTGGCCTGGTTTCTGCTTTAGGCACTTTGGATTGTAGCTGGAAAAGATTGTTGTCTGGGGAATCAGGAATTCGGCAACATCAACCTTTTATAGAACTTGAACGGCGACCTTTGGCTTTAATTGGCACAAAACCTGTCGATTTAATAACTTTAATTCGGCAGGTTTTAATAGATGCTGTGCAAGATGCTAATTTGACTTTGCCTTTGCCCGATTGCGGGATTGCGATCGGTTCTAGCCGAGGCTTCCAGGCAAATTTGGAACTGTTGGCAAGCGAAGGAAGAGGGAAGAAGGAAGAGGGAAGAAGGAAGAGGGAAGAAGGAAGAGGGAAGAGGGAAGAGGGAAGAGGGAAGAAGGAAGAGGATAGAGAATTCTCAATTACCGATTCGCAATGCCCAATGCCCAATGCCCAATGCCCAATGCCCAATTCTCAATTTGTGAATTTTTTGCCTCACATGGGGGCGATCGCAGCGGCGAGGGCAATTGGTTCGACGGGGCCGGTACTGGCGCCGATGGCTGCTTGTGCGACGGGTATTTGGTCGATCGCCCGCGCTGTTGATTTAATCCGCACCGGTGAGTGTCAGCGGGCGATCGCAGGTGCTGTCGAAGCGCCTATCACACCCCTGACTCTGGCTGGATTTAGCCGGATGGGTGCTTTGGCAAACAATGGATGCTATCCCTTTGATGAAAATCGGGAAGGCTTTGTTCTCGGTGAAGGCGGGGCTTTATTTGTATTAGAATCTGCCGAGTTGGCAAGGCGTCGTGGTGCTAAAATTTACGGTCAAATTTCCGGTTTTGGCTTGACAAATGATGCTTGCCATGCTAATGCGCCGAAGCTGGGGGGGGAAAGTGCGATCGCGGCGGTAAATCAATGCTTGAAACGCAGCAATTTGACGGCGATTGATATAGATTTTATTCACGCTCACGGTACTGCAACTGAGTTAAATGACCGACACGAAGCACTGTTAATTGAGAAGTTATTTCACCGAGGAGTTGCTGTTAGTTCGACTAAGGGGGCTACGGGTCATACTTTGGGAGCTTCGGGAGCTTTGGGCGCGGCTTTTTGTTTGATGAGCATTAAATATCAGATGTTGCCACCTTGCGTTGGAATGACAAAACCGGGGTTTGAATTAGATTTTGTTCGCTGTGCGCGATCGGCTATTGTCAGAAATGCGGTTTGTTTAAGTTTTGGCTTTGGCGGGCAGAATGCTGCGATCGTTTTATCGGGCGAGCGTTAATTTTTGTAAACTCGGTCGATCGACATTTAAATTACACGATCTCTCTACAGTTAAAATCTTCTGAGGTGGCCGGAGAACCCCTCGTACATCCAATTTAAATCTCAAAAATAGTACAATATTTATGTATTTTAGTCAATTAACTGAGAATTTTGGTGAGATTGCTGGTGCTGCTGTCCTAGTCTGGCTCTGCATCTCGACGCCGATCCTTGCGTCAAAGCCTAGGAGGCTAGAAAAGAGAGGCAGATTAAAGCAGTATTGTATTTGATTAGCCACCGATGGCGATCGGCGAAAATAGAAAAAAGCAACTGTTTAAATTAAGCCTTAGGTATTTTCACATGGATCTGGCATCTCATCGATTTATGTCTTATTTTGAACCAGAGCAAGCTGCTCACCTTTGCCAAATAGCTGTTTTGGAGAGTTTTGCTGAGGAAACGCTGGTTTTTGAAGAAGGAGAAACAGCGGATTTTTTATATCTAGTTTTAGAAGGTAAAGTCGAGTTTAGCAAGCGGCTTGAAAATCCTAAATATCAAACTGTTGCTGTCGCTAAGCCAAACGATTATTTTGGCGAACTCGGAGTTTTAGACGGACAGCCGCGCAGTGCTAGAGCTGTGGCAGTTGCAGGCTCGACTTTGGCAAAAATAGGCCGTGAAGAGCTCATAACAACTCTCCAGTTTGCTAAAGGCAGTTCGGTACTGCAAATGTTTAGTTTCATTACTAAAAATTTACGGGATACCACGGATCAATATGTTAGCCAGTTGGTACACAAACAAAAAATGGTATTAGTAGGAGAAATGGTGAGTACAATTATTCACGATTTCAAAAGTCCTTTTACTGGAATTAAACTCTCCACAGAAATGCTCAAAGAAATGCACGAAGATGAGGAAACTCAGGAGTGGTGCGAACTTATTCAATTGCAGGTTCATCGAATGTTGGGGATGGCTGAAGAAGTATTAGAATTTTCGCGCGGTAATTCTGTATTACATAAAAAACCAGTTAATCTAATTCAAACGTTGCAGCAGTTTGAAAAGTTGAACAGAGTTTATTGTGAAGCAGCAAAAGTAGATTTAGCAATACGGGTGACAGAAGTAATAGTGGAAGCGGATGAAAATAAGATTTTGCGCGTTTTACAAAATTTAGTTGGGAATGCTGTTGAGGCTTTTGGTGGAAGAGGGGGTCGGGTGGAGATTGCGGTGAAACAAAGTGAGGAGTGGGCCGAAATTAGCATTTACGATAACGGCCCAGGCATTCCATCGACAATTAAGGAAAAGTTATTTGAACCGTTTGTGACTTATGGCAAGCGGACTGGTACTGGGTTGGGAACGGCGATTGTTAAGTCGATAGTTGAGGCTCACAAAGGGAAAATTACTTATGAGTCCGAGGACGGAAAAGGCACAACTTTTTACATCCGCTTGCCAATAATAATGGCTTTAGCAGATCAAATTTAAGTAGGTAGGAAGATATATATTTAAAACTTTATCACTAAGCCCCAGAGATTTGGTTCCTGAGTAGATATCTTGTGATAAAACAATATTTCCCCCTAATAAACCGGGTTGAAGAGCGTAATTCCTAATACTGTGTAGCGACTTGCAGAATCAACTAGAATTGAATTAACGAACTGCTAAAAATCTGATGCCAGTTACTATTCAAACCTTACCCACAGAAGTTATCAATTTAATTGCCGCCGGCGAAGTGATTGACTCGATCGCCGCAGCGGTACGAGAATTAGTTGAAAATTCTCTGGATGCTGGCGCAACTCGCATCGTTGTTTCTGTCTGGCCGGAACAGTGGCGGGTGCAAGTTGCAGATAATGGTACGGGAATGGATCTGGAAAATTTGCAGCAGGCGGCTTCGCCTCACAGTACGAGCAAAATTACCACTGAAGCAGACCTTTACAAAATTGATACTTTGGGATTTCGTGGGGAAGCTTTGCACAGTTTAGCTCAGTTGGGGTGTTTGGAGGTTTTGAGCCGATCGAATGATTTGGGATTGGGGGATTTTTCGGAAAATCGAGAGTCGGCGCAAATCCCCGCCAAATCTTCCTTTAACAAGGGGGGAGGTGAAAATGCTCGATCGGGCTGGCGGGTAGTTTACAATAACGCGGGCGTTGCTGTGGAGGTGGAAACAGCGGCGATCGCTCCTGGTACGGTGGTGACTGTTGATAATTTGTTTGGCAATTGGCCTGTGCGCCGCAGTTTTTTGTCGCCGGCACAGCAAATGCGATCAATCCAATTAACGCTTCAGCAAATTGCTATTTGTCACCCGCACGTTAATTGGCAGTTGCGTCAAGGAAATACGCCTTGTTTGCACGTAACTCCAGGTAGCACAGCGGAACAACTTTTACCTCAATTCGTGCGCGGTGTGCGAGCGAGCGATTTGCAGTATTTAAAGTTAGATTTGCCGGCGAGTCCTCAAAATCAGAAAGCAGCAAATTTATTGATAGAAACTCAACTTGTTGGAGCTACAGTTAAGCCTAATTACCAATTACCAGTTGCCAGTTCCCATTTCCAAATCCCCAATTCCCAGCGTTTGGAATTAGTAATTGGTTTGCCCGATCGGTGTCACCGCCGGCGGCCGGATTGGGTCAAAGTTGGGGTAAATCGGCGAGTTGTGCGATCGCCCGAATTAGAGCAAACTATTCTCAGCGCCTTTGCCCGCACTTGTCCGCGCGATCGCTATCCCGTATGTTTTGTCCACCTGCAAATCTCCCCTTCGGAAATCGACTGGAACCGCCACCCCGCTAAGGTTGAAATTTATCTGCACGAGCCAAGTTTTTGGCAAGCCCAAGTTAGCGCAGCAATTGCTCGTGCTTTGCATTTGAACGATGAAGTTTTGCCGCCTGTCCCAATTCCCGATCGAGTGGGAAAATTGCTGAAGGCATCGGAACAAAAAAGTGCTTACAGTGTCGGGATTTCGGCTAGGCAGAATGAGGAAGGCGGCGAACAGGAAAAAGCTAATAAAATAGGATTGATGGAATTGAGGGCGATCGCTCAAGTTCACAATACTTACATTGTTGCCGAACATTCCAGCGGAATGTGGTTGGTGGAACAGCACATAGCTCACGAGCGAGTTTTGTACGAGCAATTGTGTGCGGTTTGGCAGCTAAAATGTCTGGAAAAACCAATAATTCTCAGTCAATTATCTGCACTGCAAATTGAGAATTTATCCCGCTTGGGTTTGGAAGTAGAAACATTTGGGGAACAGCTATGGGCTGCCCGCGAAGTTCCTGAATTGTTAGCCGATCGAGATGACTGTGCAGATGCGCTTTTTGAACTCAGTAAAGTCGCAGATTTACAAGCGGCTCAAGTTGCGACTGCTTGCCGCAGCGCTATGCGTAACGGTACTCCTTTGAATCTTTCCCAAATGCAAAATTTGTTGGATGAATGGCAGCAAACTCGCAATCCGCGCACTTGTCCTCACGGCCGCCCTATCTATTTTGCTTTGGAAGAATCGACTCTGGCTCGGATTTTTCGCCGCAGTTGGGTGATTGGTAAAAGTCACGGGATTTGAAAGTTCATTTGACATCCGAGGGCGTTCACCTCAATCTGGCTCGATGCAAAAAAAATATATCGTGAAGCTTTATTAAAAATAGTGGCTGATTTAAAGTAAAAAACTTAGAATATATTAAAATTTAAATACTTCACTCTTTTTAATATCTTTTGGGCAACAGACCAGATGGCTGTTTCACAAAAAAAGTTCTCTGTTTTACCATAAAAAGGTTGATTATACTACAAAAAATGCCTGTTTAACAGAATAATCTTTCTTGTGGAACAGGCCTCTTGCCTGTTCATGATGTTGGTACAAAAAGTAAATTAAAAATAAATTAAAAATAAATATGGATTTTCCGATCGCCCGACAACTATTTTATCGAGAAATAAATCAGCCAGATGGCTCGATCGACCTGGCGAAAGCTGCCCTTTACATGGCTTTGGAAGAATACCCAAGTTTAGAGCCAGAGGAGTATCTCAACGCTCTCGACACGATCGCAGATGAAGTGCGGTCACGCCTGCCGACACAGAATTATCCGCTGCGGATTATTCAAACTATTAACGGCTATTTATACGGGGAGTTGCAGTTTGCGGGCAATGATGTTGATTATTACGACCCCCGTAATAGCTTTTTGAATGAAGTGATCGATCGGCGTACTGGCATTCCGATATCTTTATCGTTGGTTTATTTGGAGGTTGCTCAGCGCATTGATTTTCCGATGGTGGGAATTGGGATGCCAGGACATTTTTTAATTAGACCGGATTTTGAAGATGCTGGTATTTTTGTTGATGCGTTTAACGGGGGCGAGATATTGTTTCCTGAAGATTGTCAAGCTAGACTTTCTCAAATTTACGGTCAACCTATGGAGTTGCAGCCGAGTTTTCTCGCCCCGGTAAGTCGCCGACATTTTTTGGGGCGAATGCTGGGAAATCTGAAGGCGATTTACTTGCAACAGGGAGATGCTTTGAGGGTACTCTTGGCGATCGAACGGATTTTGCTGCTGTTTCCCGATGCGCTGGGGGAACGGCGCGATCGCGGAATTCTCTATTATCAACTGGGACGCTTGGTGGAAGCGCGCCACGATTTGGAACTATACCTGAGAAATGCTCCGAATGCTCCTGATGCTGGTAGAATTCGCCAATTGGTCGAGCGGCTCGATCGGGATATGTGAACTGCAATTTGGTATCGCTCGTACACTATAAGACATATTCAAGTGACACTCAATAAACTGCTGCCCGACGACCAAATTTCGCTTTTATCATTTTTGCAAAGGTATCTAAAAATTTGCAAATAATTAAGTATAACATATTAATTGTCAAGTAACACCTATCTTTTGATAGGTTGAATTTGCTTGACATGACTGTAAAATCATAGGTCATTTACGGAACTTCCGATTCCACTTTCTCAACAGATACCCGCACAGATACCCGCACAGACGAGCGATCGAAAAAGTATTTTGACGTAAAGAGGCACAAACTCATGAACTTTCAGTTTCAACAAGGTTATCTCAACCGAATGCAACCGCTGTCAGCCCATTTAACCAAAAGAATGTCAAAGTCTTTATCATTAGGTTTCGCGCTTTTGCTGGGAACAAGTGCAGTATTCCTAACCAGTGGCAAAGCCTTTGCATTAGATAATGTTACCGTAAAATACGGTGCTGTTGACGTAACATTACCGATGAGCGACTTGCAAAGCTTTGCACAAACTGGCAAAGCATCATCTCAACTGCAAAGCGTTCTGAGTCTTGCGAAACAAACTCCCGAGTCGGTGCGCGAAATATTAACGCGAGAAGTGCCTTTAGATTCCCAATTAGTAGCGCGGCTGGCAACTACTTATTTTGGGGAAATTGTTTTCAAACAATTGGGCGAGGTTGCTTATGCGCCGACTGCTCGGCTTCAAAGCGTGCCCGCACTGCGCGATGCTTTAGTCGCAGCTTCCAAAGATGGCAAAATATCGCTGATTGAAGTGATGCAAAATTATAGCCCTGCGGCTTTAGAAGTTGACGGCAATCAAGCTATAGCTATCTACGAGCGAGTGATTAAAGACGTGCAAGATTTGCAAGCTTTGTATCAGAATTCCCCGGCTTTGCAAAATACCGCCGGTCAAGCGGTGAATTCGGCCAGACAAATGATTTGTCAGCCCAGTCCATCAGGAAGTACGAAGTAAATAACTGAAATTTCAGGTAATTGGAAATTGGGAATTGGGGATTGGGAATTGGTGCTTTTTTTCCTATGAGATCTTAGTTTTCCGCTATTACCAATTACCAATACTTCGGCTACGCGAGCGAACAAGTTCCCAATTACCCCTTCTCCATTACCCTTTTCCCATTTTTTGAGATAGTTGCTCGGCTACCCGCTTGAGTCGGCGGAGTTGGTCTTTCATATCTTTCTGCGTCCAAGGGGCTGCAAAGCGATTGAAACCAAATCTAATTAAACGATTGGGAATTTGAAATTCAAAGCGGTTAATCAAGAGAGTTCCTTGGATTTGGGGCTGGCATTCCCAGCGATCGCATCCTTTGAAAAATCCGTCAAACCCCCACACAATTAAACCGGGTTGTCGCTCCAACACAACACTCTCTAAAGTGGGTTGCAAAACGGGAATTTTTATGATAAATAAGCTGCGACTTCCTACAGCAGTATCCCATTCGCCCTCGGGTTCGCAGCGTAGCAGGGGATTAAGCCACTTGTGCATCAAAGTTCGATCGACTATACAGCGCTCCACCAGAGTAGCAGCCGCCTGAATTTCAATGGATTGCTCGAAAACTTGACGAATTGACATGAGAACCTGCAACAACGAGGGTATTACAAAACTTTGCTTACTTTATAGTCCTTTCTTTACTTGTACCGTCAATTTTTCCAGAAATTAAAAGATTGACACACTCATAAAGACAGTGTATCATCTTGAATTAAAGTATATATACCGATTATGCAGTTAGTCGAAAGGCACGTCATTAAACCAAATCATAGGTTTTATCGAGAAGCCGATCGACTGTCTTGGTTGTGCAAAAATCTTTACAATAGCGCTAACTACATCTACCGTCAAAACTTTTTCGCCAGCCAACAAACAAACGCTCTGGCTGTTTATCACACGCTCAAAACAAGTCCTGATTACAAAGCAGTGCCCGCAAAGGTAGCACAAAGCACGCTCGGCTTAGTCCTCAAAGCATGGACTAGCTATTATCTGGCGGTGCGGAACTATCAGGAAGACCCAACTAAATTTAAAGCCGCCCCGAAAATCCCTCATTATAAAGGTTCAAGAGCGCTAAAAAGAGAAGACGGGCGCTATGTAGTTGTATTTAATTGTCAAGCTGTCAGCAAAAGAGCGTTAAAAAAAGGATATGCTCGTCCCTCTGGGACTAATATTTGGTTGCCCTCAAAAGTCACCTCGATTCTGGAAATCCGGATTGTTCCCAAAGTAGGTTGTTATGTTGTCGAGGTGCTCTATGAAAAGTTAGAACAGCCTTTACAAGTTAATCAGAGAGTAGCTGCCATAGATTTAGGATTAAACAATCTGGCAACATTAACCTACAATGTTCCTGGGTTAGTACCGACAATTTTCGACGGACGGGCTGTTAAGTCAACCAACCAATACTGCAATCAAGTTTCATCGGCCTTGAAATCATTGCTGCCCGCAGCGCAAAAAAACAGTAAAAAACTCGCCAAATTGTGGCACAAGCGTAACTGTAAAGTGGATTACTACCTCCACACGACGAGCTCCGCAATTATTAAAGAACTCGTCAATCATCAAATTGGATTGCTGGTTATAGGCTGGAACCAGGATTTCAAAGATGGGATTAAGACTGGCAAGGTTAATAATCAAAATTTTGCCTGTATTCCCCATCGCCGATTCGTGCAAATGTTGCAGTATAAAGGACAGATTGCGGGAATTAAAGTTGTGTTAGTAGAGGAGAATTACACATCCAAATGTTCAGCGTTGGATAGGGAACCAATTCAACAACATTCCGACTACATTGGCAGTAGGGTAAAAAGAGGATTGTTCAGAACCAAAACTGGACGCTTCATAAATGCCGATGTAAACGGTTCTTTGAATATTGGCCGAAAAGCAGTCGGAGATGGGTTTATCCCTAATTCGATAGAGGGTTTTGTAGTTAACCCAGTACGATTAAAAGCGTACAAACATTAAATTTAGGCAATGTCTAGATTTTGTGGAACTATTATTAAAGTTTCGTCTTCTCCATGTCAAATCTGACGTTAACCTGAGAAAAAAATGAATGAAACTTGGCAAGAGATAACTCAACCGATATCGGGGCCAATAGCGGCTTTGTCCGATCGCATTTTGGCACAGGCCCAGCCCGGGAATGCCCTGACAGATGCAGAACGCGGAATTAACAATTTCCTTCAGGGCTCAAACATTGAAAATCTCCTCTGGGCCGTCGGTATCCTGCTAATTGGCTTGATAGTATCAGCCCTCGTCTCATCTGTAGTCGGGGGATTGCTCAAGAAGACTACGCTCGACAATCGGCTGGCGGCTTGGATTACCGGCCGACCGGAAGGAGCTGGAGCCCCGCAAGTGGAAAAATGGATTTCCACAGCGGTGTTCTGGATCATTTTTATCTTTTTCCTAATTGCCTTTTTCAACCGCCTGAATCTAACGGCTGTCTCCCAACCCCTCAATACTTTTCTCAATCAAATTACCGGTTTCTTGCCGAAGTTAGCCGGCGCGCTAATTTGGTTGGGGATTGCTTGGGTGTTGGCAACTGTAGCCAAAATGGCCGTATCGCGGGCGATGCGGACTTTTAGCGTGGACGAGCGCTTGAATCAGGAGGTGGGCGCAGCGCCCAGCGAGCGCCCTTTGCTGCTGAGCGATACGGTGGCGAATGCGCTGTACTGGTTCATTTTTCTGCTGTTTTTGCCACTGATTCTCGACTCACTGGAAATGCAGCAGGCTCTGCTGCCGGTGAATAATTTACTCAACCAAATTCTGGCGGCAATTCCGAAAATTCTGGAAGCTGTGCTGATTGGGTTTGTGGGCTGGCTGCTGGCTATGGTGGTGCGGCGGATTGTCACGAATCTGTTGGCTGCTGCTGGGGCGGACAGTTTGGGCGCTCGGTTTGGAATTTCCCGGACTTCGGGCGGACAATCCCTGTCGTGGATTGTCGGGACGATCGTCTATGTTTTGATTTTGATTCCAACGGCGATCGCAGCTCTGAACGCTTTGGACATTCAGGCGATTTCGCAGCCGGCAATCGCGATGCTCAACGACATTTTGGGCGCGCTTCCCAACATTTTTACAGCAGCGCTAATTCTGGCGGTTGCTTACATTTTGGGCCGCTGGATCGCCGATTTGGTGACTAATATTCTGACGGGAATTGGCTTCAACAATGTCTTTTCTTGGTTGGGAGTGCAGCCACCGAAACAGTCGCTGAGGCTACCGCCAAGTTCGATCGATCCCGACGCAACGATTCTTCAGGAACCGGAACTTCCGGCTCGCACGCCTTCGGAATTTGTCGGCATTGTGGTACAGGTGGGCATCATCCTGTTTGCTGTAGTGGCGGCTACCGACGTGCTCGGGATTCCAGCGCTGACAGCGATTGTTAGCGGTATTGTCCTGGTTGCAGGTCGGGTGCTGGCCGGTTTGGTGGTATTTGCGATCGGCTTGTATTTGGCGAATCTGGCGTTTAGTTTGATTGCCAGTTCTGGAACTCGTCAAGCGCGGCTTTTGGGCCAAACGGCTCGGATCGCGATTATTGCCTTTGTTTCGGCCTTGGCGCTGCAACAGATGGGCATTGGCAGCGATATTGTGAATTTGGCTTTCGGGCTGCTGCTCGGGGCGATCGCAGTTGGTATTGCTCTAGCTTTTGGTTTGGGCGGGCGCGAGATTGCGGCCGACCAAATTCGCGAATGGTTAGCGTCGTTTAAACAAGATAAGACGCCGCGTTTGTAATTCTATAAAAAGGCGTTTGTACTTGACAAACGCCTTTTTTTTATAATTATCGATATTCAAAATTGATGGTGGGTCGATCCCGACGGGCTTCATCCATAGACAGCAACTGGGTTTGGATCATTTTAGGCTTATACTCGCATCACAGTGACACAAGAGCGCTCAACCAAAACCTCAACACGCCCGCCATGCCCAAAATCCCGGAATGCAATGGCTGCACTTTGTACCCAAACAACCCTTCCATCATTGCACCGGCAAACTAACTGAGTATTTCGCGTTTCTCCCTCCATGTCAAGGTTGTGTTGAGCGATTGGTACGAGATGAAACCCAAAGTGCGAGCGTGATTTTGAGTTGGATGCGATCGGCGATCGAGATGGAAGATGGGGTAAGTCAAAATCCAGATGTCAACCGATTAGATAGATGCGTCGGAAGGGGGCGTAGCCATCGCTCCCAAGTACAGCTATTGACTCTTACACAGTTTAGAGAAGCGCTTTGGGCTCTTACTACATGGTTGAACTAACGACACATAGCCTGTTGGGCGATCGCGTTTTTAAGACTGGCATTCTGCGAGATCCCTCATGAGCGCGAGCGATGGCTATAGGAAAGCAGCGATAGCCGACAAATCACGTCCTTACGGTGCTACACATCACCCGCACCGTGCTTTTGGTACGGTTGGCAACACCGACCATACTTCCCCCGACGATCGCGCCGTTAAGGGTTCGCTCGGCAAGGTCATCATGGCGTTGCCACAGCATTTCGGTTTCTAGGAATAGCTTTGTACGGTTTTCTTCAATGCGAATTACTCTGATTATTTCGCACTAATTCTGGCAAATACGACTAACCAAGTGGGGTTTTCCTGACTGTTGCTCCCACTTATAAAGCGGCATCATAATAACTGTAAGCAATGAGCTTCAACCAAACAAACTTATAGAGCTTTACCAATCTTTGAGGTGACAGATTATGTTGATGCGCTCTTGGCAACCCTTCACGGAAATTGAAACCATCCGCGAGCAACTGGATAAAGTTTTTGACCAACTGGCAACAACGAGAGATAACTCAGAAGCCACTTGGATGCCCGCTCTAGAATTGGCTGATGCTGGGGACAACTTCGTATTAAAAGCGCAACTGCCTGGAATTGACCCCAAAGACATTGACGTTCAAGTCACTCGCGAAGCAATTTCTATTTCTGGCGAACGGCGCTACGAAAACACAGACCAAAAATCTGGCTACGTCCGCTCTGAATTCCGCTACGGCAAATTCCACCGGGTGCTTCCCTTGCCCGCACACATTCAAAACGACTCTGTGCAAGCTGAATACAAAGATGGCATTCTAACGCTAACCCTACCCAAAGTAACTGAAGCTCGCAATAAAGTCGTCAAGATTAACTTGGCCGAAATTGCTGGAGCTTCAACGAATCCAGCTTTGGAACAGGCTAACCAATAACGATCGGCTGTGCTTAATTGAGTGAGACAAATTTTCCCAAATTGAGCCTGATTGGATTTACTTAACAACAACGGAACTGGAAAAGTTGATACCGAGAGCTACACTTGCTCTCGGTATTCTTTATTTGGGAAAGTCGAGCGAAAAACCTACAGATACCGTGGCTCGGCGCTGATTCCAGTTAGTCTCCCAAAATATTTCACGCTTGTCGGCACCAATTTTATTGAGTCTGCGAACTTACAGAGGATTGGCGATCGCATCGCATCCGAGGCTCATATGAGCTAAAGTAGCACAGGTAGACAGACCCTGCCAGCTCAAGCGCGATAGTTAAAGCATCTCAACCCGGTGATACATCAATTCCGAAAGTAGCCGCCCGATTTAATGTGAGTAAAGCATCTGTCCAACAACTGATGATTTTCTACTTTCCCAATTCCTCAATAGATAATTAGCCGATGAATATCCATACCCTCTTGAGCCAAACCGAATGCCAACGGGTGAGTGATGGAGCCGTTTTACCCATCTTGAACGGTTGCGAATCCTCTATGAGGCAATTGGTGCTGTTCTTGCCACAATTGGGAGATTTCGACAGCCTTGAATATGCTTGGTGGTTGCAGCGGGACGCTCAACGGCTTGAAACACAAGGGATAGCAATCCGAGCTGTGGGAATTGGCTCACTCTCCTCGGGTCAGCGATTCTGTGGTTATACAGGATTTCCTGCCGACTGTTTGTTTGTAGATCCCAGTGCCCAACTGCACCAAAAACTTGACCTGTATCCAGGTTTATCGTTAAAACTACCCGGTTTATCGGCTGCTATGAATGCTTACCTCAATCTATTGTTCATGTGTGCAGGGATTGGTAGCCCTGGCACTCTGGCAGAAGTATGGAGAGGATATCGAGGCGACGCAAAAGCACCTCAATTAATTGGTGATGATGAAATTATTCAGGCTTTCCCTCTTCCACCCCTCAAAGGCTCTACTTTCCGGTGGGCAGGTGGCAAGGGTTTCCAGCGTCCATTTGAATTGGCAACCTTGCGGCTGCGGAATATGGGAGAAGTGCTGAGTCATTGGAAAACCTATGTTCCAAATGCTGCTTATCTCACTCAACGAGGCGCAACTTTCTTGTTTAATCCTCAGGGAGATTTAGTCTACGAACATCGAGATCGCGCCATCCTTGGTTTCGCTGCTGATATGAGCAATCCCCTGACATTTCTCTCAGAAATGGTGGCTGATGGAGACTCGTTAGGGCAGGACGATATGCACTAACTACCACGCTTAGGGTGTGGGGCTGGCAGGGGGTAAGAGTGGTCGATAGCGAATGGGCATGGGCTTACGGATAGGGGGATTCATGCGATCGTACTCAATCCCATCATTGCTGCTGGCAATTTCTTGCTTACCATATTCATCTTGTTCCAGCAGATCCCAACTCTGCACCTCTCCTTTCCAATTGAACTCTACCCAACCATGTAGCCCCGGTTCTTCCCGCCCTTGTCCGTCAACTAGCAAATGCACAATGTAAAGTTGATTGGTGGGCTCACTACCACCAAGAAACCAGTTATCGTCAATCTCCGCCTTGACGTTAGCTTCCTCAAATTGAATGCCAACTTGTGAAAACGTAGCCATCGCCATTTGCCTTAAAGTTGCCTGATCCATCCCTTTTGCCTCTTGATTGAGAGATGCCGATCGCAGCCACTCAGGCTGTGAACTTCCTCACCCCCTCTATGAAAACTTACAACTTCATTCTTGCACTGCTACCCATCATAGCCCGCACCAGCACGAGTCCCCAGCATGGGTGAACGGTGGATAGCTCACAGCCTCAAGGATGGGCATCTAGAAAAGCTGTTGCCCATCTGGGACTTTCAGCAACAAGTTACGCCCAATTACGCCAGCTATTGCTACACAACGCCATTTGCGATCGCTACCAACACCCCAATTTTGGGAAACTAAAACCGAACCCAAAACCCAACACGCCCCGGATGGAGCCTCCCCGAATGCGTAGGCTCCATCCGGGGCGGAGCCATCGCTGCACCTTGTACCCAAACAACCCTTCCATCATTCCATCGGCCTGCCTAACTGAGTATGGAGCATAGACCACGGTTCTATGATTTGCCAGAGGCAAAGTCCGAGCGAGCGCTAACGAAACAATAAGGGGTTGAGGTGTGTTACTAATATACTACAAGATTCTGTTTTAGGTGCGTCCTAGCGAGAGTGAGATCGCCCTCACTAACACGGACGGCTCCACAGGTTTTGTAATATGAGTTTGAAATCCGACCTGAAGTGCCTGCTGTCGATCAATTTCTGCGGCATACGCAGTCAGTGCAATGGCTGGGATTGTTCCACCTTGATTGGGGGGCCGCGATCGAATTTGTTGGAGCAGCATATAACCGTCCATCTCGGCTATTCCAATGTCACTTACGAGCACATCGGGAATAAATTGTTCCAGTGCTTGCAATGCTTCTTTACCAGAAGCAACGGCCCTCACATGAGCCCCATTTTGTTCTAACAGAAACGCTTGAAACTCACGGGTATCTGGATCATCATCTACCAGCAAAATTTGAATGCCCTCTAGCACTCCTGCATCTGTTTGGGTTTGGATGGGTTCAGATACGAGCGATGGTGTCTGTTTCATCGTCGGCAATTGCACAATGAAAGTTGCGCCTTGCCCTTCACCCAGGCTCTGTGCCCACGCTCTCCCTCCGTGCATTTCGACAATTTGCCGCGCGATCGCTAGTCCCAATCCCAATCCACCAAATTTGCGAGTGGTTGAGCCATCCTCTTGTCGAAAATACTCAAAAACATGAGGTAAAAACTGCGGATTGATACCTTTACCCGTGTCAATGACCCGAATTTGAGCTAGTCGATCGAGTTGCCGGAGTTCAACGGTCACTTGTCCGTTATTTGGTGTGAATTTGACAGCATTTGTAAGCAGGTTCCAGACGACTTGCTGCAAACGGGCTCCATCCCCAGAAACGAAGGCAACCTCTGGAGCAAAATCCAGCACGAGCTGAATATTTTTTGCTTCTGCTGCTAACCGCACGGTTTCCACGGCAGCAGATATGACAAACGTTAAACTGACAAAAGTAATTGTCAGCGACATTTTGCCCTGCATGATGCGGGAGATGTCGAGCAAGTCTTCGATTAATTGCGTTTGGAGTTTGGCATTACGTTCAATGGTTGCCAGGGCTTCTCGTTGACGGACAGCATCGAGTTTGCCGCTCCGCAGTAATCGAGTCCAACCCAAGATGGGATTTAGGGGCGATCGCAATTCATGGGAAAGCACTGCCAAAAACTCGTCTTTGATCCGGTTGGCGCGTTCTGCTTCTTCTCGTGCCACTTGTTCTCGTTTTAGTAGCTGCTCTCGTTCCGATTCAGCTTGCTTTTGCTTTGTGATGTCGCGTGAGATTGATAACAGTTGTACAACTATTCCTGATACATCTCGGATGGGAGTAACGATGACATCCCAGCACTTCAAGTTGCCCTTTGCCGTGGGGCAGCAGCCTTGAAATTGACCAACATTGCCTGCAGAAGCTGCTGCAAGCGCTGCTTCTGCCCTTTGGCGATCTTCGTCTTGCCAGAAATCAAGCCATTTGGTGTTCAGGACAGATGCAGGATCGTCGATTTCTATGAGATTCAAGCCGCCTGTATTCAGATAGAGGAGTCGTCCCTCTAACGTTAAAACTTTGATGCAGTCTTGACTGCTTTCTAAAATGCGTCGCTTTAGTTCTTCACTCTTTTGCAGGGCTGCTTCTGCCTGTTTGCGATCGCTGATGTCGCGAGATAAACCGACGACCGATTCGACGGTGCGATCGGCAGCAAACACAGGGCTAAGAATATATTCAAAGTAGCCATCGACTCGGGCTGGATTCGTGTAGGGAGTGTCGTTTCTAACGTTCTCTCCGGTTTCTAAGACTCGTCGCAGATCGTCGAGCACTTGCTGCTCAACGTCTGCGGGATAATTGAGGTCAGCCATCGTCTTGCCGATGGCCTCGGCTGCGGTGACTCCCCACAAATCAAGCAACACTTGATTGGCATAAAGAAACTGCCCATCGCGGTCAAACGTAAAAACACAATCGGTGATGGTCGAGAGCGTTGCCTCAAACTTTCGCACTTGGCGTTCGAGTTCATCTGAGGTCTGCTGCAAGGCGATTTCTGTCCGTTTGCGATCGCTGATGTCGGTAAACACGACCGCCACCTGGCGCATTGCTGCATCACCGATCCGCGACACCAAAACGTCAAACCAGCGATTGAGCGCATCCGATCGCACTTCAGTGCGGATAGACTCACCTGTGTTAATAACTTGTGCGTAAAGGTCATTCCAATACTGTTCCACTCCCGGTGCGAGTTCGCTTGCTGTTTTGCCTTCTGGGTTAACAATGCCAGACTGCCGCTCGAATGCTGGATTCGCTTGCAAAATGCGGTGATCGAACGGCTTGCCATCTGCATCAAATAGCACTTCCATGGTGCAAAAGCCTTCGTCGATCGACTCAAACAACCTGCGATAGCGTTCTTCAGATTGACGCAGGGCAACTTCTGCCTGTTGGCGTTCTGCTTCGATGCGCTTCGCCTCGCTAATGTTGGTAAACAAAGCGGCAAACTGATTACTTGGCGGCTCTCCAATGCAAAAGGCGTTGACATCAAACCAACGATTTATGGCGCTCGTTTGCTGCTCAACCCGAACGGGTTCCCGGCTTCGCACAACTTTGCCAAAAATCTCAAACCAGTGGGTATCGTGGTTGGGAACCAGTTGCCGAGCCGTTTTACCGATTACTTGCTCTAGTCCGGTTAGCCGTTCAAATGCCGCATTCACTTCGAGAAATCGATAATCAGTTGGTTCATCGTTCTCATCAAAAATCATGGAGCAGATGCAGAAGCCCTCGTCGATCGACTCAAACAAGATGCGGTATTTTGCTTCCGATTCGCGCAGCTTAGCTTCCGCACAGGTAGGTTCAATCGCAACTGTCGAGTGAAGATTAAGAGGTGGCTGCGTCTCGGTTTCTACCTGCGTTTTCTCCGACTGCTGGGCTTGATCGAGTTCAGTTAGAGTAATCCAAGGAAAAAATGATCCAAAATCAGGGATACTAAGAGAATAATTAATGTGCAATCTGCTGTATGTCTC
>NZ_JAUBUI010000032.1:0-38043 GCF_036705385.1 Microcoleus sp. B3-A4
TCTGGCTTTTCGCTCATCTGACTACATTACCATATTTTTCGGCTCTCAATGAACTATTTTTTACCTGAATCCTTACCATCTTTTTACATGGCTTAATCAAACAAACCACTAAGTTAGCTGTCGCCGATAGTGCTGGACAATA
Source organism: Microcoleus sp. B3-A4 (assembly GCF_036705385.1). Taxonomy (NCBI): domain Bacteria; kingdom Bacillati; phylum Cyanobacteriota; class Cyanophyceae; order Oscillatoriales; family Microcoleaceae; genus Microcoleus; species Microcoleus sp. B3-A4. Next base: position 143 of record NZ_JAUBUI010000032.1, read on the forward strand.
TCAAATACAAAGTCTTAATCCTGAGTTGGCAAAAACTCTTAAAGCCAATGGGTTTTTGTTATTGTATAACTTAGTTGAATCCACTATGCGAAATGCCATTGTAGCCATATTTGATGAGTTTAAAAATCAAGCAATCTCTTTCGATCAACTCAAACCAGAAATCAAAATGATTGTTCTTCAAAATCTTAAAAACCGTTCTCCTAAGAAAATTCATTTACAAATCAACCAAATATCTATAGACATCATCACAGCTACATTTGAACGCGAAGAACTATTTTCAGGGAATGTGGATGCTAGGTTGATTAAAGAAATAGCCGAAAAATACGGTTTTTCATATCAAACAGACTTTGCTAAGACAAAGAACGGGCAAAACCTTGTAGTTATTAAACGCAACAGGAATGACTTAGCGCACGGGATTAAGTCTTTTGAAGACGTGGGGCGAGATAAGACTATTGAGGAACTTTTAGAGATTAAGGATGAAGTCATAGAATACCTACGTCAAATACTGGAGAATATTAAAACTTATCTTGACAATCAAGAGTATTTGGATGTCACTACAGGTACTCCATAATTTTAGGCTAAGAAACCGGGTTTCTCGGATGATTTAGGTTGGGTGGCGAGATATCTCGGAAGAAACCCGGTTTCTGGGAATGATGTGAAGGCTACTGCCGCACCATAACAGACTTAATTACAGCATTCGGCTGATACTTGTTAGTCTGATAAAATCCCCCTTTACCAGCGCCATAAACTCCCCCAAATTGTTTGCCTTCAGCCTTGGGAACAAACATAATGTTTCTAGTGGGTTGCTTAGCAAATACAACCCCTTCTCTCATTTCATTATCCACGTTATAAGATAACGTAGCCTTGCCGTAAATGGCCTCAGCTTGTTTCAGAGTCATTCCCGGCCCGACGCCCTGAACTGTTTTATAACTAGAATTGTCAGTCATCAAAAGTTCAATGACATCGGTATCTTTTAGCTTTGTACCCGCAGCATAAATAATCCGATATTGCACTTTTCCCGACTGGCTGACAGCCACAGCATCAAAGTCTACCATAAAAGGAGACTCTACCTTAAACTGTGCTGTGGAACCCAGAGCCTTTTTCAATTGTCCGAAAGTCATTCCCACCTTCGCCGCTCCAATTGTGCGATCGGAAATTGTTAAACTTGCAGCAGGTGTTTTTTGAGCAGCATTTGCCGCTTCTCCCAGCACATTTGTAGCCCCAGGCGCAACAGCGGAACCCGGAGCTGAAATTAAGGTGAGGTAGCTGCCGATCGCCAGCAAAGCAGCTATCATTGATCCAGACAAAACTTTAAAATTCAACATGACTAATTCTCCTAGATTTCAAATGCGACTATCTACCCGCATCTTTTGGACTATCCTGGGCATCACTTTGTTAGTTTGGATTCTCAGAGGCGTTGGCCTCTTGACATTCATTCCCGGTGCTATTATTTGGATACTGATTTTGTTGTCTTTTGTTGCGGGTATCCTCAGCACTTTACTCCGTCGGTAAGCTAGCATCCGGCAAATAACACATAAGAATTAACAATTAACAAATTATTTTAATTGGGATTGTTTCATGGCCTTTCCCACTGTCACATTCAACTGAGCGCCGATCAGCATCACCAAAGAAGAAAGATCGAGCCACAGCAGCAACACAATAAAAGTTCCGATCGTGCCGTAAGTCCAAGTGTAATTGCCCAAGTGCAAAACATAAAACCGAAATAAAGCTGACAATAGCGCCCACAAAATAGCAGCAAAAACAGCTCCAGACAAAATAGGAATATCTGGTTGACGGCGGCTAGGCCCGTAGCGGTAAACAAAGGCAAAAGCCAGTGATACAATTCCCAAAGAAATCGGCCACCGCCACCGCCGCCAAATACCTAACAGTTGCGACTCCAAAGGGCAATTGTCGGCGAGAAGCAAGCAATTTTGAACATCTTTTAAATCGCAATTGGCGACGGACTCCAGCAGGCAACTCTGGCGGGCAATAGCTTGTACAATTAAGTCGCTGACAAATACTACTCCCGATGCCAGAATCAATAGTATAATTGTGCCGATACTCAGCGCCAGAGAAATAAGTTTTGCTTTCCAAAATGGTCGAGTTCGATCGCTCGGGATTTCATGGATGCGATCGAGTGCAGCCATCGCCGCGCTCATTACTCCAGAAAATGCCCAAATCGCCCCAAGAAAGCTCACAGAAAACAGCCCTTTACTGCGAGTTAACAGAATTTCTTTGATTAAGCCACCAATCAACTTCCGCACGTCATCGGGTATAACTTCGCCCAAAAGACGGGCGATTTGATAAAGTGTTGACTGCAAAGGTTCAAAGAGAGCGATCGCAGATAAAATAGCCAACAGCCCCGGAAACAGCGCCAGCATAGAATTGTAGGCCATTTCCGCAGACAGCCCCGGCAAGCGCTGTTCTCCTGCCTTCGCGCCGACTTCCTTAAGCGTGCCCCAAGTCAAACACCGACAAAACAGCCAAAAACCACCTAATTTCCGTTTGAGAGCTCGAAGCAGCCTCAAAAATGCCTGAAACAAAGCTAAAATCAGGTAGCGCAACCAGTAATAAATGTTCATAGCGCACAGGAGACGGGGAACTGGAAAATGCAAAATGGATTCAGGACGATCGCGCAACTGGAAATAAGGAGCGTTACTTAATTAAGCCATTGCTAATCTAAAATTTAAAATCTAAAATCTAAAATCTAAAATCAATATGGCTCAGGATGTCAGACAGTGGTTAGATGAAATCAAGCGGCTGCAACAGCAGTTAACAGAAGTTTCGCGCGATCGAGATGAGGCCGGTGAAAGTGCCGCTCAGTGGCGCCAACTCTACAATACCGAAGCCGAGCAGCGGCGGAATGATGCTAAATTAACTCAGCAAAGCATCGCTTCTCTGGAAACACAAATAGAGCAATTACAAAATTTTTCCCCCATTATGCCCGAAGGCGACGATGCTGGAGTTGCTCGCCAGCAGGAAGTCGAAAAACTCGAAACAGTAGGCGAACTTAAAGCTAAGTTAGCAGAAGTTCTCGAAGAGCGCGATCGGGCGATTGAACAAGTTAAACAACTCACTCAAGCCCTCAAACAAGAAGAGGCCCGTCACGCCGAAACTAGCAAAAATTTAACTAGCGCCCTCGGAGATGCGGTTGACTTGCTCACGAAAGCCCAAAATCCTGCCCCTGCCAAAACGGAGACAGTATATTCTTTAGAAATAGTACCTACTCGCACTGCGAATCCTGGCGAAACTGCTCTCGAAATCCGCCAAACTTCCGCCCAAACAGGAAAAAATCCCGCCCAGCTTCCACCTTCTAAAAATCAGTTACTCGATCTACCGCCCTTTGGGAATTAGAAGTTAAAAATTCAGGAATTTTCGGCATGGCGAGTCCCCTTAGCAGGTGGGATTTAGTTACCGATGCGTTGTTTTTGTCTTAACTGCAATTAGAGGGCATTAATTCATCCGCTTCTTTATTATTCCACATCTACAGATGGTTTACTAATCGATGTAACTGTACTCTATCCCAACCTATAATCCGCATTCAAAATTTTGAAAACTGCCAAAAGATATTCCTCGCGTCATATTAATCTACAGTCTTTAGATAGAACTCAACCGAGGTAAATTTTAGTAATATCGACAGCGACTGATACGCGAGGAAACTTTATGAAGGCAGAGATATCCGCAGTCTGGGTAAAGATGGAGAGCATGATGGACGGCTTGATTATCATGTTGCCAAATATTGTGCTGGCGTTAATTGTCTTTGCAATCTTTTTCTGTGTGGGCGGGGCAATTAAGAGAGCAGTCAGGCGGGTTACCCGCCACCACCGCCAAGCACGAAATTTGGGGCTGGTGTTAGGACGGTTGGCGCAGGGTACGATCGTTCTAGTTGGTCTGTTTGTTGCTCTTTCGATTGTAATTCCCACATTTAAAGCTGGGGATTTGATTCAATTGCTAGGAATTAGCGGGGTGGCGATTGGTTTTGCCTTTCGCGATATCTTGCAAAATTTCTTAGCCGGTATCCTAATTCTGTTGACGGAACCGTTCCGAATCGATGACCAGATTGTGTTTAAAAACTTTGAGGGAACGGTAGAAAATATTGAGACGCGCGCTACAACAATCCTCACCTATGATGGTCGCCGGATTGTTATTCCAAATGCCGAATTGTTTACCAATTCGGTGACAGTGAATACCGCTTTCGATAAACGCCGCACGGAATACGATTTTAGTATTGGTTACGGCGACGATATTGATTGCGCCAAGCAGTTAATGCTGGAAGCATTGTACAGCATAAAGGAGGTGTTGAAAGATCCTGCACCCGATGTGCTGGTGGTTGAGCTAGCAGAAAGTACCGTCAATATCCGCGTTCGGTGGTGGATTACTCCGCCGCGCCGAATCGACGATATGCGATCGCGCGACAAGGTAATTTGTGCTATTAAAAAAAAGCTTGTGGAAAACGGCATCGATTTGCCTTATCCGACGCGACAAATTTTGTTTCATGACCAAACCGAAGAGACCGATGGCGATCGCTCCCAGCAGCGCGAAGGATGGCCAGCAGGTAAAAGTAAAGTTCCGAAACCTCGCAGTATTGGCGCAACTGTGGGAAAATTTGCCCAAGGGCGATCGCAAATTGACGGCAACGGGCAATCTTAACCCCATCACGATTCATGAAAAATATCAAGTTTAGAAAACTTTGGGATTCGCTGCACTTCGCTCGTGCAACCGGAATTGATATAACTCGCCGAGTGATCCAAGGAGTAACAAACCAGAATTGATATGATGCCTAATTTTCAAGCAAAAACCACAGTCCGATTGCCGTAAACTAAAACACGATTTTGTAAATGATATCGCACCGCCCTTGCTAAAACAACCCTTTCTAAATCTTTACCTTTGCGAACCAAATCAGAGACTTCATCGCGGTGACTGACGCGCACAACATCTTGTTCGATAATCGGGCCAGCATCTAAATCGGGTGTAACATAGTGGGCTGTTGCACCGATAATTTTTACCCCTCTTTCATAAGCCCTCTCGTAGGGATTTGCCCCCACAAAAGCAGGTAAAAATGAATGGTGAATATTAATCACATTGGGGAATTTTATGATAAAGTCTTGACTCAAGATTTGCATATATTTAGCCAAAACTACTAAATCAATCTTATATTTTTTCAGGATTTCTAACTGTTGTGCTTCTTGAATAGCTTTATTGTCTTTAGTAATGGGAATATACTCAAAGTCGATACCGTATTGTGCGGCAATAGGCTTTAAATTTTGATGGTTGCTGATAATCAGCGGAATTTCACCTCTGATTTCTTGCGCTCGCTGTCGCCAAATCAAGTCTAATAAACAGTGATCTTGACGGCTTACCCAAATTGCGATGCGTCGAATTTTATGAGAGAAATGCAATTGCCAATTGGCTTGTAAGTCCTTGGCAATTTCACTAAAAGCAGGTGTTATTTGTTCGGTGGTTAAGTCAAAATCATCTAATTGCCATTCGAGTCGGCTCAGAAATAATCCGGCGGTAAAATCCGTATGGTGATCTGCGTGGATGATATTGCCGTTGTGGGACGCGATAAAATTGGCAAGTAAGGCGACGAGTCCTTTGCGATCGGGACAGGCAATTAACAGGGTTGCTGTAGGGCTAGTCATAATATAATGACAAAATTGTCTCGCTGAGTTTATTGAGAAAAAAGTTATTTCAAAGGAGTTTATTGATACTAACTCCGAGCATAAATTGTGCTATAATTCCTATTCTTTGGGGTGCATGGATATCTCAGGCGAAAATTTAGGATGTCGCGTTTAGGGGCGGGCAAGATGCCCACCCCACAAGAGATTTTAACTAAGAGTGGAACAGGCATCTTGCCTGTCTCTATCTTCCTTCTTCCTTCTTCCCTGTTCCTTCTTCCTTCTTCTAAAATCCCATCGCCCCAGCTACTGCATCCAAACTCGGAGCAATGCCGCTTTTAAATAGATTGTTGCTGTGATTAATTGCGGTATCCGGGTCTTTCAAACCGTTACCAGTTAGCACGCAAACCACCGTCGCCCCAGTCGGAACTTGGTCTTTTACCTTCAGCAAACCGGCCACAGAAGCCGCACTCGCAGGTTCGCAGAAAATTCCTTCCTGCGATGCTAACAAACGGTAAGCGTCGAGAATTTCGGCGTCGGTGACTGCGGCAAAACCGCCGCGGCTGGCTTCGGAAGCTGCGATCGCCTGTTTCCAGCTAGCGGGGTTGCCGATCCGAATTGCCGTCGCCAGGGTGTCTGGGTGGGCTACTGGTTGGCCCGTTACCAACGGTGCAGCCCCGGCGGCTTGAAATCCCATCATCTGCGGCAAGCGCGAACATTTTTTGGCTTGGTGGTATTGACAAAAACCCATCCAGTATGCTGTGATGTTTCCCGCATTTCCCACCGGAATGCACAGCCAGTCAGGGGCGTCGCCTAAAGCGTCCACCACTTCAAAAGCTCCGGTTTTCTGACCTTCCAAGCGGTAAGGATTCACGGAGTTGACCAATGTCACCGGATAATTGACAGCCATTTCGCGGACAATTTCTAAGGCGCGATCGAAATTTCCGCCAATCGAAATTACTTCCGCACCGTAAAGCAATGCTTGCGCCAGCTTGCCCAAAGCCACGTAACCTTCGGGAATTAACACGAAAGCTCGCATCCCCCCGCGTCTGGCGTAGGCGGCGGCGGCGGCCGAAGTATTGCCGGTACTGGCGCAAATTACTGCCTCCGCACCAGCTTCCTTGGCCTTGGAAATCGCCATTGTCATCCCCCGGTCTTTGAAACTACCAGTGGGGTTGAGGCCGTCGTATTTCACCAAGACGCGCACGTCTCGACCGATGAGAGAGGCGATCGCAGGTGCTGGAATCAGGGGAGTATTGCCCTCTTGGAGCGTCACTACCGGCGTGGTTTCCGTCACCGGCAGGTAGGGGCGATAAGCTTCGATCAAGCCCGGCCAGCCGTAGCGTTTAGGCGAGGCTGCGCGGGCAGCGGAGTTAGCAGCAGAGTCTGTAGCAGGTAGGATCAGGGTCACGATGTCAATGGTTTTAGGCAATGGCTAAGGAATTTACACTAATTTTAGCTCGATCGGTTAATTTGATGTTTAATACGATCGGTTCAGGTTAAAGTAACTTAATGGTGTGAATGTGTAGATATGTCTACTCAATTACTAATGTCAAATAATTCATCCACTCTTTCCCGGCCTCAAGTTACCGCGAGCAATCCCGAAATGGCTAGTTCTTCTACGCTATCGACCAGTTTTGCCCGCAAAGTAAATTCAGTGAAGTGCCCCTACCAAGCCGATCAGCAAGTTAAGTTCCTGCACTTGCAAGCGGAAATCGAATCCTTGCTGCTGGAAGTGCAAAGCCTCAAACAGCAACGCTCGATGGCTGGCTTGCGGGAGATCGACCCCATTTCTGGCAGGAACAGCAATTAGCAGACAACAGTCGCTAATGCTAATTGTCCTGCCCCTGTGTTATAAAAACGAATGTTTTGCTACCCGCAGTGTTTTTTGCCAAAAGTGCTAGAAATTCCTAACTGCGGATAGCGATCGCTAGCTTTTGCTAAAACGCGCTTGCCTACAGCTCAACTCGTCTGCTGCTTGCTGGCAACGAGCTGACATTTTACGGCGCTTTTTTATTGCGCTAATTTGTTAAGCCATCGTCATGGCATACGGAGAATCGAAATCAATTTATGACAGCATCGATCGAAAAACCACTAAATTTGACATCCGCAAGTGACACTTCCAACCTGCGCCTCAAAGATATTCTCAAAACCCTGCCGCGGGAAGTATTCGCCAAAAACCCCCGCAAAGCTTGGACAAAAGTAATCGTCAACGTTCTTTTAGTTGCGGTCGGTTACTGGGGCATAGCAGTCTCTCCTTGGTTTTTACTACCCCTAATGTGGATTTTCACAGGAACCGGATTAACCGGTTTTTTTGTGATCGGTCACGACTGCGGTCATCGGTCATTTGCTAACCGCCGCTGGGTAAACGATTTAGTCGGACATATCGCATTTCTGCCGTTAATTTATCCGTTTCACGCATGGCGGCACGGACACAATTATCACCACAAGCACACCAATAAAATTGGCGAAGATAATGCTTGGCAACCGATGACAGCAGAAGACTACGCTGCTGCTCCCAAGGCTTTACAAATAGCTTATAGTTTAATTTTCGGTCGGATGTGGTGGATCGGCTCGATCGCCCACTGGGCCAAAGTGCACTTTATGTGGTGGCGCTTCAAAGGTCAACAGAAACAAGAACAAGTGCGGTTTTCAGTTTTTGTCGTTTTAATCGGTGCTGCGATCGGATTTCCGATTTTAATTGCAACCACAGGCATTTGGGGATTTGTCAAATTTTGGTTGATGCCCTGGCTGGTTTACCATTTCTGGATGAGCACTTTTACGATCGTCCACCACACAGCACCAGACATTTCTTTTAAAGAACCAGAAGAATGGGACGAAGCCCAAGCGCAACTATCGGGAACAGTTCACTGCGATTATCCCCGCTGGGTAGAGTTTCTGTGCCACGACATTAACGTGCACGTTCCCCACCACCTTTCAACGGCTATTCCCTGGTACAATTTGCGCCTCGCCCACAGCAGCTTAAAGGAAAATTGGCAAGATCATCTCTACGAAACAGAATTTTCTTGGTCTCTAATGAAGCGGATTGCCGACAACTGTCACCTATACGATCCGGCTGGCGGCTATCAAACCTTGCAGGAATTTAACGCTAAAACCAAGTAAGTTTTCAACGCGATAAATGCCAGAAAAACCCGGTTTGTCAAACACAACCGGGTTTTTCGATATTAAACTCCGTAGCCTTTGTCAGAGGCGGAATGCGCGCCCTACTGTCAATATCACAATCCCTACCATTATTAAATCAGTCATTCCCAATCTAAAATCTAAAATCTAAAATCTAAAATCGAATGACTTTCAATCCCAATAACTGTCGCAACGAAAGCGAAGTAGAAAGCAAACTCATTGTCAGCTATCTGCTACCAAAACTAGGCTATACGCCCGACACTTGGCACCAAGAAATAGCATTTGGGAATATTCGTCTAGACTTTCTATCATTTGCCACCCAAGTTATCCCCATAGTCGTCGAGACAGACTCACCGATGAGTGTAGTCATGGAGGCTAAACATCCGAAGGAAAATTTAGACCGCCACCTGCGAAAACTCCATCGCTATTTAACAAGTTTGAGCATCCGCTACGGACTCATAACTAACGGTAAAGAAATTAGAATTTACCAAAGAGTCGCCAATGATATTGAGCTAGTCTTTAAGTGTGCTGGAAAAGACCTTGAAACTAGAATTGATGAAATTATCGCTTTAATTGGCAGAGATAGTTTAAAATTTATAAAAAATCCCGATAATCTCAAACTGGAAGATAGTAAAATTAATTTGGTTAGTCCTGAGTTAATTAGCGAAGTCCCAGTACAGCCCAACAATCCCACCACCGCAGAACCGGAGCCAAGCCAAATCTCAGAACCGGAACAAATACCTGAAAATTATCCAGTTAATATTCAAGTAAAATCAGATGTAACCGTTCCCCAAAAAACTCAAAATACGATGAAAATCATTGCAGTGTACCACAATAAGGGCGGCGTTGGCAAAACTACAACTGTAGTCAATTTAGCGGCAGCGCTGAGCAAGAAAGGTAAGAGAGTCTTGGTAATCGACTTAGACAGTCAGGCAAATACAACCTTTGCTACAGGTTTAGTTAAATTTGAGGATGAAGAACAAGACGATTTGAAAGATTGCAACATTCTTCACGTTTTGCAATATGAAGATGGTTACTCGATCGCAGAAGTAGCTCGCAAGTCAAGTTTTTGCCATCCCGAAATTGATGTGATTCCTTCCCACATCAATTTAATGCACGAAGAAACAGAATTCAATCAACTAGATTACAGTCGCCTGATTTTAATTCAGAAACTAGCAGTAGCACAGGATAAATATGATATTGTACTGATCGATACGCCGCCCTCTTTGAATTTTTACGCCAGAGTTGCCCTGATTACGGCGGATTATTTAATTATTCCTTCTGACTTAAAACCTTTTGCCAATCAAGGATTGGTTAATGTCAAGGATTTTATCAAAACAGTCAACGGATTCAAAAAACTAATCGGCAAGAAACCTTTAGAAGTTTTAGGCGTCCTCCCTTGCAAGATATCAACTAATAATAAATTTGTACAGTATAGTTTGCCCAAGCGGAGGGAGGCAGTTCCCAAACGCTACGCCCTGGAAATCATGGACAGCGTAATTTACGAGAGAGACGATTTAGCAAAGTGTGCAGAACAAATGCAAATCGTGGGAAATATGGAAATCGCCGATCCGATTTCAGTGCTAGACTTTAAGCCTGATTCCATCGCATCCCAAGAATTTGAAATGCTAGCAATCGAAGTTTTGGAAAAAATAGGTAAAAACTCATGAAAAAATTATTTCCGTCCCTGGTTGCAGTGAAAAGAATTACTTCCACAGTGCCCCGTTCCAATTTTGCAGAGCCGGATTTGGATAAATTAGCGAGACTGATTTTAGAGTCAGGAGGATTGATTAATCCGATAATTGTCCGCCGAAACGGTATGGATGCTTACGAAATAGTAGACGGAGACTTGGAATACTACGCGGCGGCGAGAGCCAAGGAAATAGATACTCTCAAAGGCGAGACAATCGGAGCATTCATCCTGGAAGAAGAAAATGAAGAACTTCTCCTCGAACAACTTGAAATTCTCAGAAAAACCGCAATCATTGACAATCCAAGTGTAAGTCAGGTTCCGCAACCGTCCTCCACCTTTGAACAGCGGCTGACAAATATTGAAACTCGATTGGAAAACAGGATTAATGAATTAAAAGCCGACTATACGCGGGAAAAACAGGCGCTGATAGAGAGGGTTAAAGAAGTTGAAAGCCGCCTTCCCCAACCTGTTCCGCTCTTGTCAGCACTCAACACTCAAAAGGAATCCCAACTAAGCATAAATTTGAAAAATGCTGGCATCAAATCTCAAACAATAATAGACCAAATCATCAAACAGCGAGAGTTGGAGCCATTTACCTCATTTGAGAATGTGGTGCAACGCATTAAAGGGTTAGGCGAGAAAACAATGATTAAGGTTATTGACTATTGGCAAAGATATTTATAAGCTTTCAGCCATCTAAATGGGATTTTTAGGGCATTGCTCAAAGCCCATGCGACAAACGTTGAAAAACCCGATATGACTCGGCGGTTGAAACCCATCCTACACAATACACAAACTTTCGTCCCTCTCGCTTGAGACTCTTGAGACTAAAGAATAAAGGGGATATTAAAGCTGGCTTTCGTATAAATCGCAATTGCGATCGCAATTCGCAACGCCAGCCCGATCGCCCGGACAGTCCAAAAAAGTAAAGATGAGTAAAGCAGTGTATCACTGGTGTCCCGCAGGCAGTTAAACTCATCACAGTCGCTTTTTTTAGGAATTGCAGTAACTTTTGCAGATCGCCCGGGCTGTCACCGCACAGCCAGCCGCACTGGTACAGCAGCAACGCGATGTCTCCGCCCGATAACCGAGTGCGATCGCACACTTGGAAGACTGAGGCTAAGAAACCCTTTAACTTACCACGGTCTGGGTAAGGTGTTTGTCTCGCACCTTACAATTAGAGTTCTTGGGTTAGTCCTGCCGCACTTAAAACGCAGGCTGTAAAGTGCAAACATACATAAATACCCAAACACCAGATTTTAATGACAAAAGGGGACTTGTAACAAGATGGATCGATCGTCCGATCAAAACCGAATAGTTGAATATTTGCGGATTAAGCCCATTAGTCACAGTCAGATTTACACTTCCCAAATTGCAGTACCAGAGCCTCAGCGCGGCGAAATTCCTCGCGAACGCCGCGAAGCTCTCAGGAGAAGTCTGATCGAGCAAGGCAGCAACTTGATTCCTTTAATTGTACGTCGCACTGAAGCTTACAGCAACGAAGAAGAATATGAAGTTGTTTGCGGCTCAGATTGGTGTATCGTTGCTAAAGAACTCGGCATCGAGCAAATGTGGGCGTGGATATTTGAAATGACCGACGAGGAGGTAGCTCTTGCTCAAGCAGAAATGGAACATTTAGCTCCGCAACCGACTCATAAAACGGCACAAATTGAGACTCTACTGCAACAATTTGAGCTATCATTTCAAAAAAAGGTAGATAGTTTAACAAAACAAATAGAACAATCTGTTAAAAAAAATGAAGATCTGCTAAAAAAGCACGTAAAAGCTCTAACTGATCAGAACTTTGAGCGTAACCAAATAGAACAGATTAAGCATTTGCTCGAACAAGTGGAAAAAGCATTTCATGAAAAGGTAGATAAAATGGCTAAAAAAATTGAACAATCGAGCAGCAACCGTCCGCCAACATCGGCTGTTACTTCTGAGGTAAATCTTGAAGGTGCTTTGAGACAGTTGGATGAACTGGAAAAACTACTGTCAATAAAATTAGAAAGCACCGTCCAAACAATTAATCAGTTTGTTTCCGACGCCATTGAAGACGTAGAAAATGACCTGAAAAATCAAATTGAAACACTCCGCCGCCAACTGGGAGCCGCAGCGACTCACTCAGAAAGACAGCCCGAGGCACAGCCGAGGCAACAGTCAAAAACGCAGCCGAAGAAGCAGTCGAAAGCACAGCAAAAACCTCAGTTACCGCAGTTGCAGTTAGAGTTGCCGTTTCCGTCCCCAGAGGATGACTACGAAAGTCTTTCGCTGAGACGGTTGAAAGCGATCGGCAAAGACCGGAAAGTGCGGGGCTACGCCCGCATGAAACGACCGGAAATTCTGGCGGCTCTCAGACAAACTGACGGTCAATAAAACGCTAATTGCTAATAGTTAAAGACTAATTATTCAGTGTTCGATCGCGTTTTTGGGCAAAAAGCGCGATCGGGGTTTCATGATAGTTATGGGCGCAGAAACGAGCCGATCGCCTGGCCGCGAAACTGCGAGAATTAAATATTGATCCCGATACAATTTAGTGCACCCCCTACTCACAAAAACACGGTTTACTGCCGGGTGTATCGGTGCTTCACCCCAATCGGAAAATACTCCGCATCGCCCGTCTCCGTTAATGTCACCACAGGTAACTGATATTCTGGCGGCACGTAATTAGCAAATTCGCTGTTTAGCCGCCGCAATTGCGCGAGAATTGAAGATGCGATCGCCTCCTGTATCTCCTCGTCGCCCTCCACCCCCGCTGCTAATTCCACAACCACCGATAAACACCGATTTTGATCCGCATCTTCCTTGACTTGCAGTACAAATTTTCCCGTCACCCATTCCCGAATCGTGGGAACTTCTAAACCTACGGTGACATTTTCCGGGTAAATGTTAGCACCGAAGTAGGAAACAGTAAAGTGCGATCGCCCAAATACATAGACAAATGGCAAGCAGCGAATTCCTCTGGGGAAATCAGAAACTTTCATACCTGCTGCTTGCTGCAAACGTGCCACAGGGTTAAATCCCCATTCAGCCAAAAAATTGAGCATTGCTTCGTAACAAATTAAACCGCCGTTATCCGAGATGTGATAGCGTATTAGCGGGATGCCGTTGTCGCCAGAAAATAACAGCGTGCCGTCATTATTCACTTCAAAAAAGCGGCTTTTCGGATCGTACTGCACCAGCGTTGGCAACCGCGATTCCCCGAATAAATTTCGTGCTGCTTCCGGATTCTTTGCTAAAAAGCGACGGATGCAAATGCTCAACGGTGTCTCGTTGCCCAAAACGCCAGCATCGGCAGTACCGTAAAGGCTCGCAGAGTTGTAATATAGATTGTCAGAATTAGTGCGATCGCTCACCAAACTCCGCCATTCTTCGCTAAACACTTCCCCCGCAAACACCATCTTAATTCGATATTTTTGCCACTCCACACCCCCAGCAATTCCGCTATCAATCACATCCTTGATAAAGGGCGGATATCCCAACAATACTACTTGCTCGAAATGCTCCCCAAGTTCCTGAACAACTCGCAATATTTCAGTTTTATTATTCCCAGGCGTCACAACTGTAACTGGATAGCCCTTAGTGGCTAGATAGCGACAGCAATTTGCCGTGTACATTCCGCCTACCCAAGTTCCCAACGGAAAGCAAATGACGGCTAAAGTTGAGCGATTGTCGGCATAAAAACTGTCGTGAAATATTTGTTCAAAACGAGCGGCAATTTGCAACTCGTCGCTGATAAAACGCGGCCAAAATGTCGGTTTTCCTGTCGAACCCGATGAAACAGCAATGAAATCGCAAGTTTCTAATTTGCCCTGGTGACACAACTGAGGTAGCGGGTGACAGCGTAAATAATTCTCTTTGGTAATTAGCGGCAATTTTTGGAAGTCTTCAAAGGTTTGAATTGAGGCGGGATTGATGTTAAGTGCAGCTAGGAAAGTCTGGTAAGCTGGTACTGTGGCCGCGACTTTTTGAAAAAGCGCGATCGCCCTGGATTCGGCAACTCGATTCTGCTGGTGTTGCAATCGTTCCTCAAGCGGCGCCCTCAAAAACTCTTCAAACCCCCCCATTGCTCGCTGACGCTGTTCTGGCTGCATGATTGGCTCCTTAAAATGGGTATTTTGCACCTCGATCGCTCAAGAGTCAATTAGTAGCGCGACGCGATCGGGCGGCACATTAGCTCGGGTACTAAAAATTTGAACACATTTTGAGGTCGATCGAAAATATGTCGCAGTGGATAAACTTCCATAGCACGAAACCGCTGTTTTCACAATAACCACAGGGGATACCCAAGCTGCCGCTCGACTAATAAACACTGACACACTATGTCAAGATTAATTCAGCGATCGCCCAAAACTCCTAGTCTCAGTCAAGCGTGAAAATCCGACGCAGCAAGTTCCAATGAACAATCCCATCTACCCCGGCATAACTCTCAACAACCACTACCGCATCGTCCGCGAATTGGGACACGGAGGCTTCGGGCGCACCTACCTCGCTGAAGATGCCCACCGATTTAACGAACCCTGCGTTTTAAAAGAATTTGCGCCCCAAGTACACGGAAGTTACGCTTTACAAAAATCCGAGGAACTGTTCGAGCGGGAAGCGGGAGTGCTCTACAAGCTGCAACACAATCAAATTCCGCGCTTCCGCGAACTCTTCCGCGTCAGTATCAGCGATCGAGGCTACCTATTTCTCGTCCAAGACTACGTGCCCGGTCAAACTTACCGCTTTCTGCTCGACGCCCGCAAGCGTCAGGGTTTGCGGTTTATAGAAGCAGAAATCAATCAATTGCTGCAGCAGATTTTGCCCGTACTCGAATACATTCACTCTTTGGGAGTGATTCACCGCGACATATCCCCGGACAACCTGATTCTGCGGAGTTCTGACGGGATGCCCGTGCTGATCGACTTCGGCGGAGTAAAACAAGTCGCCGCCACCGTAGAGTCTCTTTTCGCTGAGGCTAACGGCACTCTCGCCCCCGCGACTCGCATCGGCAAGCTCGGCTACGCTCCCGTCGAACAGATGCAGATGGGTATCGTCTCTCCCCACAGCGATTTGTACGCTCTGGCGGCCACGGTTTTGGTGTTGCTGACAGGGAAGGAACCGCATCAGTTGCTCGACAGCCAAACGCTGAATTGGAACTGGCGGGCGGAATGTTCTCTGTCTCCGAATTTGTCCCTGGTGCTGGATAAAATGCTTGCTCAACAGCCGAGCCAGCGTTACTCCTCGGCTCGCGAGGTAATGCTCGCTCTCTCCGGCAATCCGCCTTTACAGCCGCCTTTGCCGCCAGCCCCGGATTTTGGGATCACGCAGCCGCCGGATCTCTCGCCTATACCCGTGCCCGCCCCCGCGCCAAAACTGCCGGGAACTCCGGTGCGAGTTGCTGCTATTGGCAATCAGAAAAAGATGCCTGCTTGGAAAATGGTTTTGTTTGTGGTGGCGGTGCTGTTAAGTATGGGGGGAATTGGTTGGTTGGCGGGCAATTCTTTGCTAAATCTATCAAAAGTCCAGAAAGTTTCCCAGCCTTCAAGCCCCAAGCAGCAGCAAGAAGATGCTTTGCAAGATCGCTTTGTAAAGCTCAAAATTGACGATCGATTCTATAGCGGTTACGTCAACCTTGTGGACGAGACTTTCTATGCCAAATACCCGGAATTGGGCGGACGGCTGTTAAAAGAAGGCGATGACGATCGCCAGTGGCGCGAAAGGTGGCAGAAAATCGGCGACGAGTTGCTCGATAAGCTGGAAAACCTCAGCAGCGACGCTAGAGCGCGGTTGGGTACTTACGACACCACCGATCTCGATCGCTGGAAAACTGAGGTTAACAAGCTGAATTTGAGCAGTCGGGCTTTGTACGATTTGGCTGATGCTAAGTTCTTTTATTGGTTTCCCGAACAGCCGCGCGATCGCAATATCATTGGTTTGCCGATCGGACAAATTTGGCAAGCAATTACCGCCGACGAACTCGAAGCCTTACAGGCTGGAGCAACTGTCGAAAGCGTTGAATTTGACCGCCTATCGAACAGCAAACGTCTCACAGGCAATCTCAAACCCGGAGAAGGGAAAGCTTACATTGCCAGGTTCGCTCAAAATCAAACTTTGCGCGTGAATTTGCAAGCACCGCGCAAATCTACTCTACTGTCAATTTATACTCCGGGGCGGACAAAGGGCGCGCGAGCTTTGCTGGAAGATGCAGAGGGGCTTAGTTGGTCTGGATTGCTGGATGATGCTGGTTATTATGAATTCGTGGTAGTTTCTCAAGCATCTGAGCCGATCGCTTACGAGTTGAACCTGACGGCGGAATAACTGCTATTGACGCTCTCTATCCACCCAGGCAATAATAAGGTAATACCAATCAGACAAGTTGTCGGGTTCAAACAAAGAATATGCTGAGATTCGCGATCGTAGCTTTAGTGACTTTTGGGTTAGTATTAGTGACTGCACTAGGTTTACATCCGGCCAATGCGACAGTCAGCACTCCCGAATTTTATGCTTGGAACTTTGCCTCTGTAGGCAGTAGCGAGCTGGTTTGTAAAAAGACCGTGGTAGTTCCGCAAGACCTGATAATTCCGTCATCATCCATGCACGCTGTCACTATCAATTCTGCAATTGTAGATGAAAAGTTTTGCGCGAATTCAACTAAGCCTGTGAATTAAGGTTGTGGATAATATGATTTCCGGTTAGAGAAGCATAATTAAGTTCTCCGTTAGTCGATTTGAGAGTTGAGATTTTAGATTCACTTCACAGATGAATCTGGCAGGTTGAACCTTAATCTAAAATTTTTATCTCTCGACGACTGTTGTCTGAAAGCAAGTATCCTTTTTTGGGCGCGCTCAGGACTCTGCCTCCTGATTCATCCATTGAGATAAGACTATAGTTGTCAGTACAAATACAGACTAATTATGAACAATTAACCGGACCTCATATAAGTGATTGCCGGAGTAATTTCCGGCATCCGCGCACTGAAACTGTTAGCTGAAAAATTTTTTATGAGAAATCTCGGCTATTTTGTAATAAAAGTTTATTAAAGTATTCGGGCGCAACAGTTTTCTGCTCTTAAAAAAGATCGAAATCTTCCCTATTTGGGCAGTGATTTGATTGTGACTTAAGAACCGAGGAGAAATATTCCGCCATTTGGCTAATCATTTATTGGCTAATTAGCTGAAGTATTAATTTGCTAGTTTGAGTATGCTAGAGTTAGTCAGGTTCAGATATATAGTGCCATCTGTTATCTAAGTATCATGCTCAAAATTTTGGTGATTGAAGACGACGAATTAATCCGGGAAACTCTTCTGCAACTCCTGGAATCTCACAGCTACCGGGTCATTGCAGCGGAAAACGGTCGAGCTGGGGTGCAGATGGCACTTTCGGAGATACCCGATTTAATTTTGTGCGATGTGCAGATGCCGGAACTCGACGGTTATGACGTGTTGCGGACTCTGCGGCAAAACTCGCTAGCTGCAACAATTCCATTTATTTTCCTCACGGCTCAAAGTGACAAAACCGATTTTCGTCGGGGGATGGATTTGGGGGCAGACGATTACCTGACAAAACCGTTTACCAAGGGTGAATTGCTGGGAGCCATTGCTTCTCGCGTCTTGAAACGCCAAACTATTATTCAACCGCTGACAGTCGCGCTTCACCAAGCAGAAGCCAGACTCAAAGATTTAGTTAACGACTCCACTAAGGTTACGACCCTCTCTCCTGAAAAGTTTGCTCTCGAAGCTTTGCTGCGCCACGCTTTGGCACAAGGTGAGTTTCAGGTATACTATCAGCCACAAGTGAATATTGCTACCGGCCAAGTTATCGGCGCCGAAGCTTTAGTGCGCTGGCAAAATCCCGATCGAGGTATAATTTCTCCCGTCGAATTTATTCCCTTAGCAGAAGAAACAGGTTTAATTATTCAGATTGGCGAGTGGGTACTGCTTTCAGCTTGCGCTCAAGCCGCTAGTTGGCTGGCGGCAGGGTTTTCGCCCTTTACAATATCAGTAAATTTGTCTGCCCGACAGTTGTCAGACCCGGAACTCAAGGCGCGAATCGTGCAAATATTGGAAACTACAGGTTTAGAGCCTGCTAATTTAGAATTAGAAATGACCGAAAGCGCTTTGGTGGAAAATGCGACAGTAGCAGGCGCTACTTTAAATGAACTTAAAGCTCTAGGAATTCGGATTGCTATTGACGACTTCGGCACCGGTTACGCTACTTTAGGATATCTCAAGCAATTTGCTTTTGACAGTTTAAAGATCGATAGAATTTTCGTCCGTAATGCCAACGAAGATCCTCAAAATGCTGCTATTACTACAGCAGTAATTTTACTGGGTCACAGTTTGAATATGACTGTAATTGCTGAGGGAGTGGAAACAGAACCAGAACTAGATTTTTTGAAACAACATCAGTGTGATATCATGCAGGGCTATCTGTTCAGCCGCCCCGAACCAGCAGCGATAATTGAAAGTATGTTGGTTGCCGGCCAGAGTTTGTTGGCGCCGTCCCCAGCAGCAGGACCTGCTGGCGTTGTCCCTTTTGTACCTGTGTCCGAACCCGAAAAATCTAAAAACCTTTCAATGTCGGGTCTAGGAATAGTGTAAGTGTCACCAAGATTTCTGTATAATAGGATAAAATTCTTTCTTTTACCTTCTATTTTCTGCATAAAAGTTGACGCTACCTCATAAAAAGTTGTAGCTTTTGATGATCGGCGAATCAAAGAAGGAGATTGTTCCCCATATTCCTCTACTGCTTCCCCTTTTATGCCCTCGGCGCCCCTAATTGGAATATTTGAGAAATTGTGGCGTCTTGAAATTGCGAGCCTTCATCAAGTGGCAGCAGGTAAACTCATTTAAGTTCCTACTTTGGGACTGGCAGTTTCAAGAACTGTCCAACTGGAATTGGTGCAAGCCTGTCATGGAAAGAATATTAGTGGTTGACGACGAAGCAGACTGTCAAACAGTCTTAGCAATGTACTTGGAAAGTCAAGGATATCGGGTGGAATGCGCTAATTCAGGGGTTGAGGCGCTCTCGATTTTTGAAAATGCCCCCCCAGATTTGGTAATTTCAGATGTCATGATGCCGGAAATGGACGGGTTTGAGTTTTGTCGCCGTTTGCGAACTACCCGTTTGGGACAGTTAGTCCCCTTTATATTTTTGTCGGGTCAAGGCGAGTTGGAGTCAAAAGTTGAAGGTCATTCGATCGGAGCTGACGATTATTTGGTAAAACCTTTTCAGTCTGAAGAAATCTTAGCTAAGGTAAAGGCGCAGTTAGAGCGCTCTCACCGCATTCACGCCGAGATTGTCCGACTGCTTCAAACTTCTAGCGGTAGGGCGGTGGAACCACAATTGGTGGCAGTATTGCCAGCACCTGCACCTTTGCCTTTAACCCCAGCCGAGGAAAGAGTTTTTTGGGAAGTGATCCAGGGTTATACTAACAAACAAATTAGCGATCGGCTGTTTATTAGCCCCCGGACTGTGCAAGCTCATTTAGGCAGTATTTTCAGTAAATTACAGTTAGAAAATCGTGCCCAGCTTGTGAGATTTGCCCTAGAAAGAGGATACAAACCACCTCAAACTTAGCTCGGATCTCAACATAGGGTGCGCCAGCCAGTCAGTGGATTTTAGATTTTAGATTTTAGATTTTAGATTTACCCTAGAGATTCATCTGGGAGCTGGAACTTTAGTCTAAAATTTTGATCTTTCCACGGCTAAAGTCGGGGGCTTTTATCCGTTTTTGGGCGGCATCCAAAAGCCCCGTAGCTGCAAAAAAAATGTGTGGCTGACGCACTCAGCAAGCAGATTATTCCACATTCAAAACACAATAAGGAAAAGTAGCGATCACGCAAACCCCTGACCCCAAATTCGTACCTCGCAAGTTGGCACGTTCCAAATCAGCCTGCCGCACGTTATTCGCCGCATCAATATTTGTCCCGGTCAATTGAGCCCCAGGAAGCCTAGTATTTGACAAAATAGCATTCTGCAAATTAGTATCGCGCACATCGGCGAAAGACATATCGGCTCCGCTTAAATTTGCACGATGCAAATTAACTCTAAACAACAGCGATCGCCTCAAATCGGCATTCGACAAATTAGCTTGCAGCAGATAAGCTTCCCCCAGATTGGCATTAAAAAGTTTAGCACCGCGCAAATCCGCACTCGTCAGATTCGCTCGCCCCAAAAAAGCATTAGACAAATCCGCATTTCGCAGATTAGCACCATTCAATTCAGCACCGTACATCTCGGCATTAACTAAGTTAGCATTTGCCAAATTAGCATCACTTAAATCCGCTTCTAGCAAATTAGCTTCATAAAGATTTGCTCCGCTTAAATCGGCTCCTCTTAAATTAGCTCTGTACAAGCTAGCCTCGAACAAATCAGCATTTCTCAAATCACAGCCCTCGCACTCTTTAGTTTCCAGCAATTGCCTAACATGATCTGGATTTTGAGCTTTAACGGGAGCTGCCAGCCCAAACAAAGCTAAACTTGCCGTTACAGTTGCCAAGAGTTTAAGTTTCACAAACAAACCTCACTGCTACTTCAAACAAATTATACTAGCAAACTCTAGACTTTAAACCGATATCTTTCTCTCTTTTCTCTTGCTCTGGGTTCTCTGCACCCTCTGCGGTAAATATTCAAAAAAATGATTCGCAGCCAAGGATTTAGACCTGCTGACAGCAAGGCGGGCTTTGCCCGCCCTACTTAACTTAATTAAGCTTCATCTAAAGCAGCAACACCAGGCAATTCCTTACCTTCGAGCAGCTCCAAACTAGCACCGCCACCAGTAGAAATGTGGCTCATTTGTTCACCTAAATTCAACTGTTCCACAGCCGCTACCGAGTCACCACCACCGATAATTGTGGTAGTACCAGTTTTAGTAAGTCCAGCCAAAGAATGAGCGATTCCTTCAGTTCCCACAGCAAACTTCTCCATCTCAAACACGCCCATCGGCCCGTTCCAGATTACCGTTTTGCAATCGGCCAAAGCATCTTGGAAAGTTTTCACTGAATCCGGGCCGATATCCAAACCCATCCAACCGTCGGGGATGCTTTCAACAGAGACAGTTTGAGTGTTAGCATCAGCAGCAAACTTGTCAGCAACTACCACATCAGTAGGTAACAGAAAAGTAACTCCCCGTTCCTTCGCTTTAGCTTCCAAAGACTTCGCCAATTCCAGCTTGTCATCTTCCACCAAAGACTTGCCCACGTTCAAGCCGCGAGCTTTGTAGAACGTGAAAACCATGCCACCGCCCAACAGCAGTTTGTCGCACTTTTCGAGCAGTTTTTCAATGACTCCAATCTTGCTGGAAACCTTAGAACCGCCGATAATAGCAGCTAAAGGACGCTGAGGATTGTCGATCGCACTGCCGAGATATTGCAGTTCCTTTTCCATCAAAAACCCAGCCACAGAAGGACTCAGATACTTAGTAACGCCCTCTGTAGAAGCGTGAGCCCGGTGAGCAGTACCAAAAGCATCGTTGACATACAAATCGGCCACAGAAGCTAACTTCTTAGCAAATTCTGGGTCGTTTGCCTCCTCCTCTGGGTAGAAGCGGACATTTTCCAGCAACAGCACATCGCCATCTTGCATCGCGGCGACTGTAGCAGCGACTTCATCGCCGATGCAGTCATCAGTCTTTTTGACTTCTTTACCCAACAATTCCGACAGCCGTTTAGCAACCGGTGTCAAGCGCAACTTCTCCGTCACACCCTTGGGACGGCCGAAGTGGCTGCACAAAATCACCTTAGCGCCCTTGGACGCTAAATCTTGAATTGTCGGCAGAGCCGCCCGGATGCGAGTATCATCGGTGATATTGCCGTTGTCGAGCGGCACGTTAAAGTCCGCGCGCACCAATACCCGTTTGCCCGATAAGTCCGATGCCGATAAATTTGCTACAGTTTTTTTTGTCACAGGATTAACCTCCTAATATGTGTGTTTTTGTCGAATTCCGTTGAAATGGCGGCACTGGTCACTTGCACTTGGGCCTCGGACGCATTCAACCGCGTCCGTACAAAAAACGGAAGATGAAACAAACGGCACTGATTGGCTCAACGTAAACATTTTATCGGAGTCCGCGTCCCGGAGATGCGCAGTATGTTCAAGACTGTCTTATTTCCTGTAGATCAAAGCCGAGAAGCCCGCGAAGCTGCCGAAAAGGTGGTCAATATCGTGAAAACCTACGCCTCTCGCTTAGTTATTCTCTCGGTAGTCGAGCCCCCAGCCGAGGAGGCCGACGCCCCCGCGCGAGAGGTGATGACTTCCCCCGAAGCAGTCGCCAAACTTCTTTCTGAGGCCCAATCGATGTTTTCCCAGCAGGGAATTGAAGCTGAAATCATCGAACGGGAAGGCAAACCTGCTTTCACGATTTGCGATGTGGCTGACGAAATTGGGGCCGATTTGATTGTGATGGGCTGTCGGGGGATGGGTTTAACCGATGATGGGGCGTCTGACAGCGTTACCACTCGGGTGATCAATCTGTCTCCTTGTGCAGTTTTGATTGTGCCTTAGTCAGTTGACAGTTGTCAGTTGACTGTTGACAGTTGACTGTTGACCGTTGTTATCGGTAGTTGTTAGTTGTCATTCAACCAATAACAACTAACAACTGACAACTAACGACTAACTAACTAATAACTAATAACTAATAACTAATGAAAATTCAATGGTATCCCGGTCACATTGCCAAAGCTGAACGGGCATTAAAAGAACAGCTAAAGCGGGTAGATGTGGTACTCGAAGTCCGAGATGCCCGCATTCCATTGGCTACTTATCACCCCCAAATGCCGAGTTGGGTGGGCGGCAAGGCGCGAGTATTGGTCATCAACCGCATGGATATGATTACGCCTCGATCGCGCGAGGCGTGGGAAACATGGTTTGAGGCCCAGGGGGAAACTGCGTATTTTACTAATGCCGAGCACGGTCAAGGAGTAGACGCTGTGGCGGATGCCGTGCAGAATGCTGGGGTGCAGCTAAATAAAAGAAGGTTCGATCGAGGAATGCTGCCCCGTCCAGTCCGCGCAGTGGTAATGGGATTTCCCAATGTGGGAAAATCTGCTTTAATTAATCGGCTGTTAGGGCGCAGAGTGGTAGATAGTGCTCGCAGAGCTGGAGTAACTAAATCGCTCCGATGGATTCGTATTTCCGACGAAATAGAATTATTAGACGCCCCGGGAGTGATCCCAACCCGAATTAACAATCAAGAAAATGCCATAAAATTAGCTATTTGCGAAGATATTGGCGAAGCAGCTTACGACAATCAGGTAGTAGCAGCAGCGATGGTAGATTTGCTCCAAGGGCTGGAGGCGGCTGATGACACGTTGATATCACTATCTGGTTTCAAATCCAGGTATAAATTAGATGCAGCATCTAGTAATGGTGAAGATTATTTGCACGAGGTAGCAAAAGACAGGTATAAAGGAGATGTCGAACGAACGGCGCGGCAGATGTTAAACGATTTTAGAACTGGTGTTTTGGGTCAACTTACTTTGGAGTTGCCGCCGGCTTGATCGGATTCGTACCCTACAACTAATCAGAAATGGTATTCAATAGAGAGTTGCGGGCGCTGAGAATGTGAACTTCGTCTCCTATGTGTAATATTTTTTCTGCTGCGTGAGGTGCGACTCGTGTGTTAACTATCAGCCGACTAAAGTGATTTAAATGCCCTTTTTTTACCAAGTCAGGCATGATTTCCTTTTGCTTGGCTGTTAGTATATTTTTAAAATTGGGATCGCCTGGTTTCGCCCCATAATTTCGCGCAGACAGGATATATGACTGAGCCGGATTAATAGCTTCAAATATTACTGTCCCTATTTTAAACCTAACAATTTCATCGGCTTGTGAGAAAAGTTGGTCTTCCCAAAAAGCCGGGACATCTCCTATTTCAATATTAGCTCGCAAGCGATGGCGCATCTCGTTAACGCAAACTCTCGGAAACCAAGATGCAACTTCGGCAATTGTTTCGGTACTGATAATGCTTGGCCCTGGTGCAGCGGTATTGTCGGGAAAACCTGTCAGCAAGTTTTCAATTAACTTGACGGGGAAACCGAAGTAGTTGCTCAACCAAGATTCTATTCCCGGGCGTTCTCTATCTACATGAAAAAAAAATTCTTGTTCGGTGTCTTGTATTTTCAGGCCGGCAATTCTCTTTTTGATGTCAAAGGATAAGCGTAGAAAACAGACTCCGCTGTTGCGCTTAGTGTTAACAAATTCTCCTGCTGCATCGCAGATTGCAAAAGAGCGATCGCCTTCTAGAGATCCGCTGGCTAGAATAGTGGCTTGACTGACTGCTATGCCGTCAAGGGACTTGACCGGATAGATATGAATGCTGGCGACGTAGGACATTTCGAGCCATTGATAAATAATTGTCGTTTTAGATACATTCTAGCATCCCCTGTCTGCAGAAGGATGACCGCAGTTGACTTTACTAAATAAAATATGAATGAAATAAAAATTGGTCACTTTTGTGAAGTTTACATTGTGCCGGAACGGCGTGTAAAGAAAAATCAAATAAGTCGGGCCAAGCTTGCGGTAGATATTATGCTATAAAATAGAAAAAATTAAACAATTGAACCGAGTTATAAGCAATGACTGAAAGCGGAAATAGAGGCATGATTTCGAGACGTAATTTAATGTTGAAGGCTGGTGCAGGGATGCTGGCGGCAAGCTTGGCACCTGCGTTTTTACAAGCCGAAGCAGCAAAGGCCGAGGCAATCTCTGAGCTTACTCCTAACAGTGCTCTTAAGAAATTGATGGAAGGAAATCAACGCTACATTGAGCAAAAACGGACATTTCCCGACCAAGCTCGATCGCGGATTGTAGAAGTAGCAGAGGGTCAACATCCGTTTGCAACCATCCTGGCTTGTTCTGATTCGCGCGTTGCTCCCGAAATTATTTTCGACCAAGGATTGGGGGATTTATTTGATATCCGAGTAGCTGGCAATTTTCTCGACGATGTGGTTCTCGGGAATATAGAATATGCCACCTTAGAATTAGGCGTGCCACTATTAGTAATTCTGGGTCACGAACGCTGCGGTGCTGTCAAAGCAGCTTTAGATGGCAAAGCTGTGCCGGGTCACATTAGCACTTTGGTGGCGGCGATTAAACCGGCAGTTGATTCGACCAAAGGTCAAACAGGCGATGCGTGGGATAACGCAGTCAGAGCTAATGTGAAAATGAATGTAAATAACTTACAATCATCGTCGCCTATTTTAGCTGAAGCAGTCAAAGCGGGCCAGCTTAAAGTTGTTGGGGGCCGCTACGATTTGGATAGCGGCAAAGTAGAGATAATTGGTTGATTTTGCTGCTTGCATCTCATATCAATTCCGGTTGCACCGGAATTATTGTTGACTGTTGACTGTTGACTGTTGACTGTTGACGGGCGGGTCGAAAAACTGAATGGTTGAGTGTTAACTGTTGACTCGATTTTATTATTCCGATGCAACCGGAAACGATATCATATCTTGGAATATTTTTAATGAACAGGCAAGATGACTGTTCCACAATCCGATAATTTGATTGTGGGGTGGGCATCCTGCCCGCCCATAAAAGCCATAATTTCAGTTACATTAAACCCATTTCTTGCAGTCCCCGGCGCAGGCGTTCTGCTTCAAAAGGGCGGCGCTGTTCGTGAAGGGCGATCGCTCTTTTGAATTCTGCTAAACTCTCTGGCATTTTGCCAATTTTGAGCAAGGCTACTGCCAAGTTTTGATGAGCTTCCGCGTGTTCGGGATCGATTTTTATCGCTTGTCGGTAATAGGCGATCGCATCTGCTAAATTTCCGGCTGCCTTCAGCGTCAGTCCTAAATTGTAGTGACCTACTGCAAAACTGGGATCAATTTTTAAAGCTGCTTTGTAAGCTTTTTCAGCAGATTTCAAATCTCCTTCATCTTTGAGCAAATTGCCCAAATTATTGTAAGCACCCAACTTGAGCGGCGGGAAAATATTGGTATTAATTGCCGCTTGATAATGTTCTTTTGCTTTGGCAAACTGCTGCTGCTGGCGATAAGCAATTCCCAAATGATAGTTGAGTTCGTAAAGAATAGAATCATCTATAGCCTCGGCAGTCAAGCCTTTGGTTAATAAATTAATTCCCCGCCCGATTTGCCCGCTTTCTACATACAGCGCACCTAATTTGCTACAAGCATAAGCATCGTTTGGATAATAAGCGATATAGCGTTCCATTGCTGCTTGAGCTTTTTGGAATTTACTTTTTCCTGCGATCGCATCTTTTTGATAACCAGAGTGCCAAATCGCCACATCGGGGAGAGAAGCTATTTTCCAATTTGGTTCCCTCTGCAAAATCTCAGCCACGCTGTCGTCTACCATGGCGTGGTAAGGGCGAGAAAAGCGGATATCCAGGCGATTGCGAAACAAGCGCGACACTAGGGAATAGGGAGATTGAGAGGCACCGATTTCTTGGCGGATGAGATTGATTAGCAGCAGCCGATCGCTCTCAATTGCCTGCTTTATTTGAGGTACAATCTCCGGTACCAAAACCTCATCGGCATCCAATACCAAAATCCAGTCGCCCTGGGCGTGCTTCAGACACTCATTGCGCGCCACTGCGAAGTCGTCGCACCATTCAAACTCATAAACCCTCGCCCCGCATTCTCGGGCAATTTCACGGGTGCGATCGCCCGATCCCGTATCCACCACCACCATTTCGTCAACAACACCCTTAACGCTGTCCAAAGTCCGCGACAGTGTTGCCTCTTCATTCTTCACAATCATGCACAGAGTCAGATCCATCGGGCGCAAACTTTCCTCGTTTCACAAAATTATTGTAATTTTTTTACCAGTAAAACACAAACAGTCCCAGAAAAGATTCTCATATTTCACTTTTGGTTTGAGCATAAGTACCTTTATTCCGTAGAAAAAGTGGGTTAACTCTTTTGAGATATTAAAAAGCCTCAAACTGGGACGATTGATGAGAAATCCTACCACTTTCGGTTCCTCCTTACGGTAGAGGTAAAGGCTCGATAGCGGTTGTTATTCTAAGAACATAAGACAAGGGACGAGAAAAGTTTAAGTATTCAGGAGAAAGAGACATGGGCGGTATTATTGCTTGGATCGTTTTAGGACTGATTGCCGGTGCGATCGCCAAAGCCATTTATCCGGGAACTCAAGGCGGCGGTTTTCTGGCAACAACAGGTTTAGGAATTTTGGGCGCGCTAGTGGGAGGTTTTCTAGGTCAACAGTTGCTGGGGACGAGCGCGGGAGCTTCCTTCGGAGCAATAACTCTACCCAGCATAGCTTTTGCAGTCGTAGGTGCGATCGTTCTACTTTTCGTCTGGGGATTGTTAACTCAGCGTGCAGCATAATAAATATTGCCAATTCCCAGTCGATAGACTTTTAGGGTATTCATAAACCCGGTTTCTTCAAGAAACCGGGTTTTTCAGTTGTGGGTAGGATGCGTCAGCCTACTTTTACCAAATCCGCGTTAAAAACCCCGATCAGACTCAGCGCTTGCAACGGTTCAAGAGCATAACTTTCGCCTCAACAGAGGGGGACTAAGAATAAAGGGGTAAAAATCCCGGACTTGGTATTAATTAATCAATCCGCAAATTGAAAGGCAAGCGAACATAAACCCCCTGCGGGTCGTTCATCGACTTGATCACAGCCAATTCATCTTGCATTTTCTTAAATTCGGCCGTTAGCGGGTCGAGTTTGGCGGCTGGTTTCAAAACGTGAACGCCTGAAATTTTTTCCAAAATTCGCTCCTCCAAAGTGCGGCGTTTTGGATATTCTTCCAACTTCCAATCGTCGCCGAGTTTAGCTTGCTTCGCCGCCTCTCTGACAGCATCTTCAAGACCGCCAATTTCATCGACTAAACCCAACTGTTTCGCGGCCGTACCAGACCACACCCTGCCTTGAGCAATTTCTTGTACCTTGTTTTTCGGCAGTTTGCGGGAGTTGGCGACTTTAGTAATAAATCGATCGTAAATGCGATCGACTATTCTCTGAATATTCGCCAATTCTTGAGGATTTTTGGGACGGGAAACCGTGTTAGTATCCGCAAACCGGGCGGTTTTCACAACGTCCCAAGTTAGGCCGTTGTTAGCAGCCAACTTTTCGGCGTTAAACAGCATTCCAAAAACGCCGATCGAACCGGTAATCGTATTGGGCTCGGCAAAAATGCGGCTGGAACCCATCGAAATCCAATAGCCGCCGGAAGCTGCTAAATTGCCCATCGAAACGATAACTGGTTTCTTTTTGCCCGTCAGCATAACTTCGCGCCCAATGACTTCGGCCGCCGTGGCGCTGCCTCCGGGACTGTTGACGCGCAAAACCACTGCTTTTACGTCGTTATCTTCTCGAATTTTCCGCATTTCTTGAGCGATGCGATCGCCTCCTACTTCAGTCGGGCCCCCTTCGCCGTCTACAATCTCTCCTTCAGCGTAAAGTATAGCAATTTGGTTTTTCTTGTCAGCGTGAGTTGAGTTTTTATCCTCAGCAATTTTCGCGTAGTTTTTCAAACTAATTTGCTTGAAAGATTTGTTTTCGCGATCGGTTCCTGTGAGTTTTTTAAGTTCAGTCGATATTTCGTCAAAGTATACAACTTTATCAACTAACTTGCTTTTGAGAGCTTCGTCAGCCATCAAAGTTCCGCCATTATCTGCAAGCGCTTGCAGTTGCGGAACAGTCACTTTGCGACTCGGAGCGACAGTTTGCAGGTATTCTCCCCACATATCTCCGAGCAACTTTTGAGTTTGCTGGCGATTTTCGGGACTCATTTTTGTGAGCAAAAACGGCTCAACGGCTGACTTGTATTTGCCGACGCGAGTCACTTGCACTCCCAGGCCGTATTTCTCCAAAGCACCGGTGAAAAACATTGCCTGACTGCTAAAACCGTTGAGTTCCAAAGCGCCGTAAGGATTGACTGCAATTGTATTAGCAACGGAACCGAGGTAATAATCTCGCTCATTCCAGTCCATTTGGTAAGCAAAAATGGGTTTTTTGGCATCTCGGAAACGCTGCAATGCCCCTCGAACTTCTTTGAGATTGGCAAACCCGCTGCTGCTCGCATCCGAGCTACCTTCGAGATAAATGCCAACTATTTTCGGGTCTTTTTTCGCATATTCGATTGTGTCTAAAACAGTCCGCAGCGTCACTGTATCGCCGGAATCTTCCGAAAGCACTTCTTCAATCGCCGCGCCAGTGCTACGGCTCGGTTTGCTGTCGGTAATATTTAAAGAAAGGTCTAATACCAATACCGACTTATCTTTAACTTGCGGGCCCGAATCTTTGGACGACGATGCCGCCATAGCAATT
This sequence comes from Microcoleus sp. B3-A4, assembly GCF_036705385.1. Taxonomy (NCBI): domain Bacteria; kingdom Bacillati; phylum Cyanobacteriota; class Cyanophyceae; order Oscillatoriales; family Microcoleaceae; genus Microcoleus; species Microcoleus sp. B3-A4. The sequence continues at coordinate 29,840 of NZ_JAUBUI010000032.1, forward strand.
AGCACTACCAGTCCCCCCAATCCGATGCTGCCCAGCAGCAGCAGTCCTAGGAAGGTTCCCAGTAAACTTGCACAGGTATATTTTAGGAAATCTTTCATTAGATAATTGGTAATTAGTTATTAGTCATTAGTGAGAGCAAATCCGGTTAAAGCGGAATGATACCGAGCGTGTGAGCGGGAGGCTCGCACTGCACTCGGAAAAATATTATTCCGATGCCAGCGAAAACGATTTTATTGGTAATTCCTGCAACTAGGATTTAGCAATTATCCGCTGTCGTTAGTTATTAGCTAATGACTTTTGACTGCTGACTAATGACTTTTGACTGCTGACTCACTTTTATCTTAACCTTTCCAAAACCCCAGATTGTTTTAACTCCTCCAAGCTAGCGCAGCCCGTACAGAACATCACGGTGGCAATTTCTGCAATTAAAGCCTCCGCTAGGAGGGCGGCGGCTGATTCCGATTCCGCAGCAGCTTGCAGAAACGGCCGCGCCAGTCCCGCAATATCCGCGCCAAGAGCGATCGCCTTCGCTGCATCCAACCCATTCTGCAAGCCTCCAGAGGCAATCAGAGGAACATCCGGCGCTACGCCGCGGGTGCTGACAATGCACTCGGCTGTTGGTATTCCCCAGTCGGCAAAGGTTGCGCCCAACCTGCGCTGCTTGCCATCTTTAGCTCGCTCTCCTTCTATTTTCGCCCAAGAAGTGCCTCCGGCCCCGGCAATGTCGATCGCACCTACCCCTGCGGCGAGCAATTTCTTTGCCATCTTTCCTGAAATACCGTTGCCGACTTCTTTAGCAATAACTGGTACTGGTAATTTAGCGCACAATTTGGCAATTTTATCTAGCAGTCCTTTAAAGTTAGTATCGCCTTCGGTTTGGACGCACTCTTGCAGCGGATTGAGGTGCAAAATTAGAGCATCGGCTTCGAGAATATCAACAATTTTTTGGCATTCTTCCAAACCGTAATTGTAGTTTAATTGAACGGCTCCGATATTGGCAAACAGCAGAATATCTGGAGCGCGGCGACGGACGGCAAATGTTGGAGCTAGTTGAGGATTTTCTACAACGATTCGCTGAGAACCGACTCCCATTGCTAGTTTGTATTCTTGAGCGACATCGGCGAGGCGATAATTGATTGTCTGGGCTAATTGTGTGCCGCCGGTCATCGAGGAAATTAGCAGGGGAACGGCTAGTTTTTTGCCGAGAAATGTGGAGGTTAAGTCAATTTCAGTACGATCGAGTTCTGGCAAACAGCAGTGTTCAAAACGGTAGCGTTCGAGGCCGCTGGTAGTTTCGCGAAATTGTACGTCTTCTTCGAGGCAAATCCGCAGGTGGTCTGCTTTGCGAGTTTCGGTTTGCGAGGGCGGGGTTAACGGTAAGTTGACAGGCGAGTTCACAGTGGCTATTTGGGGAAAGAGTTTTGAGTTGGGAATATAGCAATTTTATTTCATTTTTGATTTTTTTTTAATGAACTGCAGAGAGCGCAGAGGGCGCTGAGGAGAAGAAAAGAGAGATGTTCGCAAATCCTGTAAGGGTTGCTGTATTATCCAGGAACAGTAAGCGGCATTCCGTTATCTGAAGGTTTTAATTTTAGTAAAAAAGGAACTGCTTTTTGCACCCATGCTTTGGCTGATGTGTAATTTGCCGCATCTTCGCCAAAACAAATGTCCAGCATATCTGTGTGAATTATCCCCGGATTCACAGGAACTGCTGCCATACCTGCGGGCAATTCTTGAGCGAGCGATCGCGTAAGTCCTTCTATTGCCCACTTGGAAGCGCAATAGGGCGCGACTTCCGGCGAAGTTGACCTTCCCCAACCCGAACTAAAGTTGACAATTATCCCGCTTTTTCGAGCAATCATGGCCGGGACAAAGTGACGAATTACATTAGCTGTACCTTTAATATTAACATCAATTACCTGGGAAAATTCTTCGTTGCTGACCTTCCAAAGACGGGCGAGATGATTTGCTACACCTGCATTATTAATTAGCAAATCTGGCGGCTCATTTTTTGCCAGAATTTCTGTTGCCCAAGCTTTTACTTGCTCGTCGCTGGTGACATCCAAACAAGTAAAATGATGGGGCGCACTATATTTTTTGTTGAGTTTGTCCACCGCTTCTGAAGAACGGGCGCATCCCACAACTGTATGTCCCAATTCAATAAACTTTTCGGTCATGGCAAGACCGAGACCGCGACTGACTCCGGTAATTACAATTAATTTGGTCATAGATTTGCTGAATTTTGACATTAAGTAATACAATACATATTGACTGGTGAATTGACAAATCGATCGCAGGAGAAAGCATGAAAGTAAAAGCAGCAGTTGCTCGCAGTGCCGGCCAACCTTTGAGCATTGAAACGGTTGATCTAGATGGGCCGCGGGCTGGAGAGGTGCTGGTGGAAATTAAAGCCACGGGTGTTTGTCACACTGATGCTTACACTCTTTCCGGTGCCGATCCTGAAGGCTTGTTTCCTGCTATCTTAGGCCACGAGGGAGCCGGGATTGTCGCAGAAGTTGGGGCGGGAGTCACGAGTGTCAAAGTGGGCGATCGCGTAATTCCTCTCTACATTCCCGAATGCCGCAACTGCGAATATTGTTTGAGCCGCAAAACAAATCTCTGTCAAGCAATTCGCGTGACTCAAGGCCAGGGAGTGATGCCCGACGGCACCAGCAGGTTTTCCATAGACGGGCAGAAACTTTACCATTACATGGGAACTTCTACGTTCGCTAATTATACAGTATTGCCAGAAATTGCGGTAGCAAAAATTCGCGAAGATGCTCCTTTTGATAAAGTTTGTTTGATCGGCTGCGGCGTAACAACTGGCATCGGCGCTGTCATTAATACTGCGAAAGTAGAGCCTGGTTCTAATGTGGTAGTTTTCGGTTTGGGCGGGGTGGGCTTGAATGTAATTCAAGCGGCTCGCATGGTAGGAGCTAACATGATTGTCGGCGTAGACTTGAATCCCGACAAACGAGAGATGGCGGAAAAGTTCGGCATGACTCACTTTGTCAACCCCCGCGAAGTGGAAGGTGATTTAGTCCCTTATTTAGTAGATTTAACGAAAGGTGGAGCTGATTACAGTTTTGAATGTATCGGCAACATTAATGTGATGCGCCAAGCTTTAGAATGCTGCCACAAAGGTTGGGGCGTGAGCGTAATTGTCGGGGTAGCGGGAGCAGGTCAAGAAATTAGTACCCGCCCGTTTCAGCTAGTAACTGGCAGAGTTTGGAAAGGGACCGCTTTTGGGGGGGCAAAAGGCAGAACTGATGTTCCTAAGATTGTTGATTGGTACATGGACGGTAAAATTGATATTGATAGTTTGGTATCTCGGGTAATGCCGATCGACAAAATCAATGAAGCCTTTGATTTAATGCACAAAGGCGAAGTAATTCGCACAGTGTTGACATTTTGAGTTTTTGAAGGAAGGAGGAAGAGGGAAGAAGGAAGACAGGACTTACGGAAAAAGTGGTTTTACGCGCTATCTCTAGCCGTAAGGTACACGGCTGCACCCTACATAACTTCTCTTTTCTCTGCCTCCTCTGCGCCCTCTGCGGTTAATAAAAAAAATTCCTTCACAAATGAAATAGAATTAATATGATATCCGAATCCCTAAAACTGCACAAAGAACAGAAATGTTTCGGTGGCAAACTCGGCTTTTACAGCCATCTATCCTCTGCTTGCAACAGCGAGATGAAATTCGCTGTTTACCAGCCCCCGCAAGCTTTATCTCAACCCGTACCAGTTTTGTATTTTCTATCAGGTTTAACCTCCACGGAAGAAAACTTTATGGCAAAAGCGGGGGCGCAACAATTGGCGGCCAAATACGGGTTAATGCTGGTTGCGCCCGACACTAGCCCGCGCAATACTGGAATTCCTGGCGAAGATGACGATTGGGATTTAGGAAGTGGTGCGGGTTTTTATGTTGATGCGACAGCCGCACCTTGGAATGCTCACTATCGGATGTACAGTTATGTGGTAGATGAATTGCCAAATTTAATCGCCGAAAATTTTCCAGCGATACCGGAAAAACAGGGAATTTTCGGTCATTCGATGGGCGGACACGGGGCTTTAATTTGCGCTTTGAAAAATGGATCTCGCTATCTTTCAGTTTCCGCTTTTGCGCCTATTTCCGCGCCAATGCGCTGCCCTTGGGGACAAAAAATATTCGGACACTACCTCGGCAGCGACCAACAGATTTGGAGGGCTTGGGATGCTAGCGAATTGGTGCTTGAGGTGCAATACAACCGTCCGATTCTGATTGACTGCGGCACTGCTGATTCGTATCTGGCTGACGGGCAGTTGTTGCCGGAAGTGTTTGCGGAGGCTTGTGCAAAAGCGGGACAGTCGCTAACTTTAAGAATGCAGGAAGGTTACGATCATAGCTATTATTTTATAGCTACTTTTATGGAGGATCACATTCGCCATCACGCGGATTTTTTGTGCGGGTAGTTCCTAGCAGGAAGCAGGCAAGATGCCTGCTCCAAAACAACTGGTTCTTAGGCTCTGCCTGGGAACCGATATCCAGAGGCTCTGCCTCCCATGGCTGCCATGAAATGTGGAGGCAGAGCCTCCCGATCTGCGTTACCAGGCTCTGCCTGGTAACGAGTGAACTCGCTTCTAGGATCGCAGGTATTTTCGGTTAATTAAGATTAATCGGAAATACCCAGTCTTTGTACTTGCTGTCGCGATTTTCGATAATCCCGGTTAGTTTGTCCAAAATCTTTTCGGTGATGGGTCTATTGTGGGGCAATTGATAGTTTTCTACTCGGTTAATTGGCGTAATTTTGGCGGCGGTTCCGCAGAGGAAAATCTCGTCTGCAATCAACAATTCTGATTTATCAACTGGTCTTTCTGTGATTTCAATTCCTAAGTCTCTAGCGATAGTTATAACGCTGTCTCTGGTAATTCCTTCGAGAATATCTTGCTCGAAACCCGGAGTAACTAATTTACCGTTTCTGGCGACAAATATGTTCATCCCTGAAGCTTCGCTGACTTTTCCCTGAGAATTCATCATGATCGCTTCGTCGAAGCCGGATTGTACTGCTTCTGTTTTAGCTAAAGCTGAGGTAATGTAAGCGCCACTAATTTTACCTCTTAAGGGCAAACTGCGGTCTTCTTGGCGGTACCAAGAGCTAATTCTACAGTTGACTCCTTCTTTGGGCAAATAGTCTGAAAGTTCTAATCCGTAGACAAAAAAGTCTGTTTCTACGTTGTGCAGTCGCGGGGCAATTCCTAAACTTGATGTGTAGATAAAAGGGCGGATATAAAATGATTTTGTTGGTTGGTTTTTCTGGACAAAATCAATGATTATTTGTTGGATTTTGCTGGCTGGTAAGTCGCAGTGAAGGAAGCTGGCACTTTGACTTAATCTTTGACAGTGGCGGTCTAATCTAAATAGCAATATTCGATCGGCATTTTGGGGGTCGGGAATTCCCCGCAACCCGCCTAAGACTCCGGTTCCGTAGTGCAGTGCGTGGGTGGCTATGGAAATTTTGGCGTCGGTAAAGGGGAGAAATTGGTTTTGAAAGTAGGCAATTGGTAGAAAACTATCCATGATTCAAGCTGGCGATGAGTTTGGCAGTCCGCTAGGAAAGCTGAATTTGGTTATATTACCATAAGTTATACCATTTGAGATTTGAGATTGAGAATGGCTGATTTGATAAGGGTTTGAAGCTTGCTTACAGTTGGATTTTTTTGAGACTGGTATTATTCTTTTGTTGTTAGAGCGATTGATAAAATAATATCAAAAGCCGTCTATTAGGTTGATAATTGTTTGGGGAAAGAGTGCGATCCTCTTCGAGGGCTTCGCTAACGACTACAAACAAAAATCAACCAAGGGGCAACTATGGCACGTAAATGTTTCATCATCGAAATGGGGATGGGGGTAGACCAGCACGGACAGGAACCGACTGTAGCCTGTGCAAGGGCTGTACGGAATGCGATCGCCCACAATGCTTTGCTGGGGGTTTGGGAAGTGGCGGGTTTGACTGACCCCAATCAGATGATTGTTGAGGTAAAGGTGGCTGTTCCTTACCCGGAACAAGTGCGGGAACAGGAGGTGTTGGCGGTGCTGCCTTTTGGCAGCAAAACTCTGATTGTGGAGCAAGGAGGCATGATTGTGCCAGGAAGGGCGATCGCCTCTCTGAATGATAAAAATGATGAAATGCTAATCGCTGTGGCGGCTGTGAGTGTTTTTGTGGCAACTGAGGACTAATTAATTTTGTGTTGTTTGAATAAATCTGGGGTGAAATACGATCGCCCGATCGCACTTGCTTGTTTCCGCGATCGGGCGATCGAACGCCTGTCTGTTAAAAAATTATTAATTTAGACTAAGTTGTAAGGTGCGTCAGAGATATGGCATGAAATATCGTAGAAAATCTGAGGCTCTGACGCACGCTATAACTTAGTCTGTTCAACGGTAAGGTTTATTTGTGCCTACCTAGTTAATTTTGAAGTTTTAATGGATAATTTTTAATTGTTCAGGCGACCGGGTATGTAAGCAATCCAGCAAAACCCTACGATTAATAACAGCCACGTCGCTGTAATATTGCTGCCCAACAAGCTGCGGAGAAAATCTTCCATTGTTCTCAAAAATTATAGAGTTTAAAAGAATCTCTTGCTGTTCCCTCTCGGATCGGCAAAGGTAGAGTGCGAGTGCCTTTTAGGCGATCGCACTCTACCTCCTGTACCTCCTATTGGGGCTGGCTGGTATCTGCCAACATTTGGTTAACCATTTGCAAGTGCGCCTGAAGGTTCGGCAACTTCTGGGTGGCCCAAGCCTTCAAGTCGGCATCTTGTCCCTGTTGAGATTGAGCCTGAAACAGAGCAATAGCCTGATTGTGGCTCTCGATCATAGCCTGCTTGTAAGCAGTGTCAAAACTTCTACCCGAGAGTCCCGAAAGTCGCTCCATCAAAGCTGTGTTCTGGCTGCTCATTTCGGTTGGCAGTTTTACGCCTTTTTGCGTTGCTACCTGCATCAGTTCTTGATTAGCCTGGGTGTGTTCCTCAACCATTTCTTGCCCGTATTGTTTCACACCTGCACTAGAACCGCGCTCCACTGCCAATCTGCCGAGCTCCACTTCGAGCATACCAAGTTGACCTGCTTGCATGACAAAGTTTCTGTCTTGGCTGCTGAGAGAATTAGGCGAAGTTTCGCCACCTGTTGGAGTGTTGGGAGAACGGCCGGGAGTGTTGTTGATGGGGCTATTTGGAGAACGGCCGGGAGTGTTGTTGGTGGGGGTATTTGGAGTGTTGGGAGAACGGCCGGGAGTGTTGTTGGTGGGGGTATTTGGAGTGTTGGGAGAACCGCCAGGAGTGTTGTTGTTGTTGTTCGGATCGCTAGCAGGAGAACGAGGAGAAGTACGATCCTGGGAAGCGTTATCAGCAAGATCAAAAGCCCGATCGCCCGACTGGTTTAAGCCGTTAGTCTGGCGGTTTAATTCTGCGAATCCCGGCACAGCTATCAAGGAACTAACGCCGGCAATTCCGGCAACTGTTACCAATTTTTTGAACAAACTTTTGCGATTGAGTGAAGTCATGAATTTCTAAGCCTCTAAGTTGTTTTCAAAAGTACGTCAAGCGAAGCTATCCCGTAGGGAATCGCCCGAAACTACCGATGGGAGGGTGTATTGCCTTTCCGAAACAAGTTGATCAAACCAAAGGCGCCCAAGGCACCCAGCCACCCTAAATTGTTGGGGCTATCGCGCCGAGCACTCAACACTCCAGAATTAGTATCAGCTGGCGTCGATGTGGTATCGGTTGTACCGGTTGTACCGGTTGTGCCGGTGCCAGTCGTACCGCTTGTACCGGTTGTACCGGTTGTGCCGGTGCCAGTCGTACCGCTTGTACCCGTTGTGGCGGTGCCAGTCGTACCAGTTGTACCGGTTGTACCGGTTGTACCCGTGCCTGTCGTATCGGTTGTACCGCTTGTGCTCGTGCCTGTGATACCGGTTGTACCGGTGCCAGTCGTACCGCTTGTACCAGTGTCACTCGTACCGCTTGTACCACTTGTGCCAGTGCCAGTCGTACCGCTGGTACCGCTTGTGCCAGTGCCAGTCGTACCGCTGGTACCGCTTGTGCCAGTGCCTGTCGTACCGCTGGTACCGCTTGTGCCAGTGTCACTCGTACCGCTGGTACCGCTTGTGCCAGTGTCACTCGTACCGCTGGTACCGCTTGTACCAGTGCCAGTCGTACCGCTTGTA
>NZ_JAUBUI010000032.1:38143-65506 GCF_036705385.1 Microcoleus sp. B3-A4
CCGCTGGTACCGCTTGTGCCGGTGCCTGTCGTACCGCTGGTACCGCTTGTGCCGGTGCCTGTCGTACCGCTGGTACCGCTTGTGCCGGTGCCTGTCGTACCGCTGGTACCAGTGTCACTCGTACCGCTGGTACCGCTTGTGCCGGTGCCTGTCGTACCGCTTGTGCCAGTCGTACCGCTTGTGCCACTGCCGACGCTACCGCCTGCACCGCCGCCTGCACCGCCTCCAGCACCGCCCGACTGGGCAGAAGCAGGCACTGCGAAGGAAACCGTTGCTAAACCTAAAGTACAAGCGCTTGCTAAAACAGCTTTCAACAATTTAGAAGATTTCATGGTAATGCTTGCTTTTACGTATAGTCTTGCGATCGCTTGTGATGCCAAAACCGCAGGGTCAAATTGACAGCGTAACGTGCAAATTTTCTAACCTTCGCTGCGGAATAATGAAGGTAAGGGAGCAAATTTAGTCCCGTTCCCTCGATAATTTTTCCCTGATTAATTACAGCGTCGCGTTAACAGTTTATAAGCTATTACGTATGCTTCTAGTTCGCCATTCATCTTTAGGAATATTTGACAAAATGGCTTTTTATTTCAGGTGGTGGATGAAATTTGATTGAGCGGCCGACTAGCTCAATCAAAATTTGTGTACGGGGGATAGAAACCGGGCTGATATGAAAAATTTTGGTTGAGTAACGAGACATATACGAATCAACCGGGTTTCTGAGACAAGCGCGTGGCTCTTCCTATAAATTTTCCCCGGCAGCAGGTGCTTCGAGCCAGAAACTATTGATTTTATTACCGTCAATTTTGGGTTAGTCCTATGCCAGAGGAGTTAGTTTTAAATTTTTTTGAGCGCTATTTTTCCTTAACTTGCTACTGGCAATTTTGCCCCTCGCAGCATACCGCTCAAACTTTCTCAGGAAACTAAATTATCTCAAAACGCCCGATGGCTCGCTCTGAGTGGCCAGAACACCTGCAACCCCTCAACAACAAGGCTTTTGACAGGGATTTGAGTTGCCTCAAACACGAAGGCGAACTGAGGGCTATCCGAGTCGTGCCGCCGCGACATGAAATTAACTAACGGCGGCGCAGTCGTCAGAATTGCTTGTGAGTGCGATCGGCTAAACTCTGATATAGTAAACCCAAAACTATGCCAGATAGCGCTTATTCTCTAACACATTTCACAAGCAGACATCAAGTATGCTGTATCGAATTATTGCCAGAATTGGCTATCTAATGTTCATCGCTTTTTCTAAATTCGCAAGTGAAAAAGCCGAAATCAGATTAATGACTGTTTCAGAAAAGAAATTACCAAAATCCGGGCCAACCAGCAACGGCAAGTCAATTCCCTTTGTCATTCAGAATAAATTTAATATTACATCTGTCTTGGGAATGAGAAAAATGCGGTTGAAAACTTGCTTTTAGAGAGAGGAAAGTAGTTGCTTCTTGTATATAAGATTAAAATTATGTTTAATAATTAGAGGTCATTATGCCAGAACAACAATTTGACACCTTACCTTCGGAAGCACAAGAACTCCCCCAAGGGGCGAAACAAATTTTTCAGGCGGCTTTTAAGAGCGCTAGTGAAGATGGAATGAGCGCCGATGGTGCTACTAGCGTTGCTTGGAACAGCGTAAAAGCTGAATACGTTCAAGGCGAAGGTGGCACGTGGCATCACAAGGGCGACGATACTAACCAAACCCGCAAATCTGTACAGTCTGGTGGCAATTAGTTATCAGCCATCAGTAATATCGTGTCCGCTAACATAACCCCTATCCGTTGTTTAGTGAGGGCTTCATTCCTCAAAATTTGAGGAGAACGAAGAATCCTCACTACCAACCAATTGCAGTGACGTTATTCTAGCGGGCATGAGATCGTCAGTCATTAGCAATGTACTCATCACTTGTGGTTAATGCTTTACGTTGATACCTCTTGGAATCGCGGTGGTACAGAAGTTAATGCAGCCTGTTAATCGGCTGGTGCATATCCCATTGCAATTCGGCTAAAACGAGCAAGCTAAATACCATTACGGTTCCCGTAAATAGGAAAGACCAACCGCCCACGTAAGGCAAAATCAAAATCCCCAAGAGGTGAAATAAACTTGCTGCTAAAAGTGCGCGCGATCGCACTGCAAATCCAGTCCCCAAATACCCTATTCCGCTCATTCCCAACCACAGGGGACAGAGATCCGCCAACACTTTTCCCCAACGCAGAAAAATTGCTAAATCGGTCAGCAGCAATCCTAATAACATTAGTATTACCCAACCGTAAAGCACCCAAGCCAGGCGTTCTATTTTGACCCAAGAGTATGTCATGCTTACCATGGCTGCTGTACCTACGAGGCTGAGCGCTGACCACAAACCTGCTTGCAGCATCCTACTCACAGAAAAAAATTGTGCTGTGCCGAAGATGGGTATTAACAGCATGCTCCAAAGCAAGCAAGTTCGATCGAGACAAGTATAAAATTGTGAATAAAATCGATCTTTGCCAAGGGGAAACTGAACCTGCCAAAGGCCTTCTAAATCCTGAACCTCGATGTTAAGCTGTTTCCGGCGCAGAGGCGGAACTGAATAATTAAAAAAGGTCATATCTGACAATATTAAAATTTACCATCATTTGCTTAGGTACTATCTCACCAGCGATCGCTATATAATTGCAATCTGTCAATCGGATTAATCTAGTTAATTTGATAATCTGTCGGCAGTAATAGTTATTCGAGCGACCAGATAAAACAGGAAGAGAGAGATTGCACAAGTTGATAAAATAGCTCTTGCGACAGATGGCTGGGATATTAGTTATTCGATACTTTTAAAATAGTCAACTTTGTTACAGAATTTATGCTCACTTCATCCCATCCTCTGAAACAGGTATTCCACTGCCCGGAAGAATCGGATTTTTACGCGCACTGCTTGGAAAGTTTAGTGTTAAATGCTAGTGACAATTCTCGACTTATCGTAGAGTTTGGTTCAGGAGAGGGAAGTCCAGTTATTAAGTCTTTGCTGAGAAGTGATTTTGATGGGACAATACAGGGATTTGAGCTAAATAATGTAGCTTGGAAAATTGCTCAGTCTCAAATTAAGCAATATGAACTGAGCGAACAATACACCGTCAACAATTGCTCTTTTTTTGATTCGCCTTTATACGAGTCGGCGGATTGTGTTATATCAAATCCGCCTTACTTGCCGGCGGTGGATGATAAGATTTACCAGCCGCTGTTGCACGGTGGGAGTGATGGTTCGACAATTGCTAAGAAACTTTTATCTTTGGGCTGCGATGAAGTTTTGCTGATGGTTTCTAGCTATTCTAATCCTGTGGGTTTGATCGATTATGCTTTGGATCGAGGGTACTCGGTTGCGAATTTTGAGATTGCACCTTTGAATTTTGGCTATTATAGCTCGGAACCCAAGGTGAAAAGCGCGATCGCCACTCTGCGAGAACAGGGAATGGCTTTTTATTCGGAAAATATCTATCTGTTGGCTGGAGTTTTGTTTAAGAAGCAGCAAAAGTCGCAAAGAGATTTGTCGATCGAGCTAATTCAGTTAATGACAGCATTTTAAAATACAGGCCTGGTAGGTGCAAGATGCCTGTTCGACCATTGTCAGCAACAGGCTTTCCGGCCTGTTCCACAAAGAGGGTATTTCTTGTGGAACAGGCCGGAAAGCCTGTTCCTCACAGCCTGATTGAGAACTGTGCAAGATCGAGGGTGCATCCAAGACTTATGCACCCTAAATAGCCGTTAATTCCGTTCTGCCGCTTGGATCGATCGCACTACAGCAGCCGCAGCCCGATCGCCGATCGACTTCTCCTGATCGTACCCCAACACCAGCTCCCACGCTTCCTGCGGGTATCTATCAACCAGCGGGATCGCCACTTCATCCAACATCCAGCGGCCGTGACGCTCATCTTCTTTGATGTGCAGTTCCCAATAACCCATCGCAGCCTGCGAGAGGCCCAGACGCTGGGCGGCGGCTAGATAATTGCGGTAAGCGACCGGCCCCGCCACCTCAAAATAAGTTAGTCCGCCGTTGTAGCGCAGAAAATGGCGCTTGCGTTCCGTCAGCAGAAAGTTGTGATTAATGCTTGCGAGCACTTCCCAAGGCACTAAATCGAAGTACGCTTCTGGTTCTGTACTCATATCGAATTCGGCCAGCATTTGAGCAAAAAAGGTCGAGTGCTTGCGGGGGAGGCGACCGCCGCCATATTCTTCGATCAGCACTCGGGTAAGGGTGCACTGAATTTCGTTGCCGGCGCCGCCGAGGATGCGAGAAAGGCGGCTGGCTTCCACTAAACCGTCGAAAGAGGCGATCGCCAGTAGGTGTTTGTATCCCTCTTCAGTCATCTGTTCCCGCTGGTAGCGATCGAGCTCAGTTAGCGGAGGATCGACATCGGCGGCCGCGCGATCGCGCAGCGCTTGCTTGACATCCGACAATTTTTGCAACGCTGCAACGTCGATTTCCGCCAGTTCCCACTGCTGCCAAGGTTCCTCAATGCGATCGCGCACAGAACGCAAATAGTGCGATCGCTCGTTGTTGTAGCGGCGCAAATCGTCGTACCAAAACAAGTTGAGGCGGTTGATGCGGTAAAGCACGCGCTGCAAGAAGCGGTGAGCGGCCTCATCGCCCGGTTCCTGTTGGTAAGCTGCTTGAATTGCATAGGCGATCGCGCTTTCAAAATCGCTGACAAGTAACGGTTTTGTCGCCACCGTCTTGTCTAAATCCTCGACTTCTAGCAAATTGACAAATTGGCGATCGGCTGCTTCGTAATTTGGGGGTGGGGGTTGCTTTTTGGGAAGACTCGGCGAGTCGGAAGAAGGAAGTATCTCTAGGGTGTTTTGCATGGAATAAAGTTATGCTAACTCTAATTATTGTGCTGCCTGCCCAAACAGCCAACCGTTGCAGATTGCTGAGGATAATGGCTACTTTTCTTGAAGATAGCTAATCTGTCAGCACGATACACCTTTCTATTGATAGAGATTTGACAGAAATCAATTTGGTCACAACTGCCCCGATTCATTCCGAAAGCAGGGTGACTGAGGGAGACTTTATGAAGCTGTGCAAAGTAATTGGGGCTAATATCTGGGCATCTTTTGCAGCCGGCACTGCTTGCCGCCACGCTTTGATACCGCCTGAAAGGACAACAACATTCAGGCTAGTATCCTTAATCTTATTAGTCTCATTTCCTCCAGATTCTTGGGAATACCGAGCGACTTTTTCCAACTGTTTGTATGCTTTAACCGATCGCCCTCCTCTGGCACAATAAAGTACAATTATCGGCTGAGGTCGATCGGATTTAACCCTTGCTTTGACAATGGATTGCACCTGCTTGACACCGAACCCTAACTCAATATCAGTTAGGGGAACCAGCGGACTTTCACCGATGCGATCTTCCGCGTATTCTTCGGGCGATCGCACATCGATCAAAATCACTGGTTTCAACTTACCCTGCTGCAATTGGGCAACACTTACTTGTTTCGTATTTAAACTGGCGATAAAAGTTAGGATATCCATGTGATGAAATAGGGCAACTGCACCCAGAGAAGCAACACTCGTCAAGCCAAAACCCATAATTACCAGCCAAATCCGCAAATAACCATGAATACCAGGTTTTGCATTTTCATCTAGCATTTTTCATCATCCTTGAAAATGGATAGAACATTTGTCCGACATATCCAGCAGGTATAGAATCACAGATTCCATATTGATGAGGCATTTTTTTGGCTGGCATATAGATAGTGCCAAATAGCAAATCTAACAGTGGCAACTGAACAGCAAAGTTTTTGTTGTTTATTCCGGGAATTTTACTGTGATGCCAGTGATGAAATTGTGGGGTGGCTACGAACCATTTTAATATCCCAAATTTTAATTTAATATTAGAATGAATTAAAAACGCTATCGCCGCAGAATAAAGAGCATAAACTACCAAACTCTCCTTGGTAAATCCCAACCAGTAAAGAGGCATAATTTTGCCAATCTGAGTAAAAATTTGCTCGCAGGGATGCACCCGCACTGCTGCTAACCAATCCATGTGTTCAATGCTGTGATGGACGGCATGAAATTGCCAAAGCCAGGGTACTTCATGCAGTAGTCTATGAGCGATATAATATGCCATATCTGAAACGATAACTGCTTCTGCCAACTGCAACCAGATAGGTTGAGACGCTACTTTGTTTTGAAATTCCGGGTTGAGTAAATTAGTCATCAGCGACAAAATAACAGTCACAACAATAGCGCCCGATCTGCCAATAAAGTGACCTGTAAAAAAATAAGTGGCATCGGTAGCCCATCCGAGACGGAATATCTTTTGCTTGTGCAAGGAAAAGATTCTTTCTAGGGGAATGAAGATGCAAGCTAAGACGAGGAAGCCTTTGAAAATTTCAGGTAACATGAGATTATCATTAATGTCGGTGTTTACTTCGTCAATGATTCTGTACCCGTAGCGCAGACAGGAACATCATTCTGAAGGATAGGAGCAGGCGGTTGGGTATTTCCAGGAGAATTTGCTGCACACAGAATGGATACAGTAGTCTTCTCTTTGTTAGCTGCTTGGAAAACAGGTACTAAAAATACAGCCCCGACATAGCTAGTAAGCTCCTTAGTTTCCGTGATGGATACTCCATAACTAAACGCAGCATTTTTTGTAGCGATGATTGAATAGTTATAGTTGGTTGTCTGAGTTTTAGGACCGATACCCAGGGCATCCATGGAATTAGAAAATGCACCCTCCTCGGCGTATATTGCTTGTTGAGCTTTGGTCATTGAGTTAACATAGTGTAGAGCTTTTCGCTTTGGCGTATTCGCGCCACCACAACTGCCGAAAATATAAGGGATGGCGTTCGCAGCAAGTATCATGACCGCAGGAACACCAATAAAAGTGATTTTCAGTAAAGTTCCTTTACGTTTTTTGTCAGGGAGAATATTTTTTTCTGAAAATTCCGCTTTTTTATCGAGTGCATCGAGTTGAGGGTTTGTCTTAAGCTGCATGGTTGTTCTCGATACTGCTTGTTTGTTGAGTGCATCGAGTTGAGGATTTTTTTTAAGCTGCATGGTAGTTGTCCAAATGTGTTAGCAGAGTAGTTTTCAAGTGATTGACATACTCCCCAGCGTCAACAGATGGGGATTCTAGAGTCAAACAGCGAGTGCAGGCGTAGCTTGTCTAATATCGCCTAATCTAACAGTCGATGCCAAGAAAAACAAGCAAGTTATTTTTAGCGTCGTTTTCATCCAGTCCATTGAGTGCGGTGGGGTTTGCAAACCTCGCCTACTGCGCCTTGCTTCTACTCTATTTTTATTAAATCACCTGGCTATTTGAGAACTTGAGTGAGTTCTCATCGACTTCTCATCGACTTTTCTGGGACTTACGCAACACACACCTGTGACAAAAACCGGGTTTCTGGCCAAGACTTGGCAATCAACCTGAGATTTTTCCTCACAAACCCGGTTTCTCGGGAGTTATCCCAGGGTTAGAAATCGGGTTTCTGGCCAAGACTTTGCAATCAACCTTAGATTTTTCCTCAGAAACCCGGTTTCTCTGGGCTTATAGCCGATCGCCAAAATACTCCTGATACAACTGACATCTCGGAATGCAATGATTTCCCTCCAATTTCACCAACCCCATACTATTTAACTTAAACCCCAATTCTGACCTCAATCTAACTGGCTGGGAAACACTCACAATCTCTCTCATCGCCTCCATTAATTCCGAATATTTCTCTAAATTCCATAAGTGTCGCCGCAAATGATCGCTGTAAATTCCCGCTTCAGTTGCAGATTCTTTCACTAACCGATCTAAAGTCACATCTTGACGCGAAATATGATACATTCCTAGCCGCATTAAATAAGGATTTCCGCCCACTAACCCCATCAATTCTGCAACTTCCTTCCCACTCCAGTTCAAGCCGTGCCGCTTTGCCAAATCTTGCACTTGCTGCGAATTAAACTCCGGCAAATCAATCGGCAATCCCACATTAAACGGTGATTTATTCACATCCAGCGGGATATATACTTCCGTAGAATGCACCACAATCAAGCGAAACTTTTTCCAAATATCGCGCCGTTTTGCTTCTTCGTGTAAAGCTCGCAATAACCCAAAGAAGTCGTCGGCAATTTCCGGCGATTCAAACAGGCGATCGCTCTCATCCAAGCCTAACGTCAGAGGTTTTGAGGATTCTGACAGCAAATACTGTTCAAAATAAGCTTTGCAGCACTGATTGCTGCCAATCAAATCGGCTAATTCCCAACACTTGGGCAACTGCTCCAGCATTCCTAACTCTTGACCAATGCTAGCACAAAACCACTGCAAAAATGTATCTGAATTAGCGAATATTTTCCGATTTGCTAGCTGAAAACTCAGCGCTACCGTGCGAGAACCTTGCACTTCTGCATGATGCAAAATCCTCGCCATCAAGGAAGTTTTGCCCATTTGTCTGGGTGCTTTTATGCGGATCAGCGCTCCCGGTTGGGCGATCGTCTCGTAACAGCGCGATTCGATCGGAGGGCGATCGATATAAAAACAAGAAGTGAGTTCAACTTGTCCTCCCGGCAATTCTGGCGGCGCTGCTGGCAGGGGTTGAATTATTGACTGTTGGGTGCTAGTAATTACTTTCCATTCTACAGCTAATTCATGGTCGGCAGTTAACGATGTGCGACCTTCTTTGATAATGGTTAAAATTTGTGATATTAACTTAAATGACTCGCCAAGACCGCGCCACAGCCAGGGCTGAATTCCTGCTAAATAGCTCAGTAAATCAAAAGAAAGCGGTGTATTTAATTCAAATAAAATCGGTAAAATTGCGGGTTTATGAGCAGTTAGATTGTGCAATTCCTTGGCTAGCTGCACTTGTTCCAATATCATTTCGCTAGCGGCCGATTCTTCGGAAATAAGCAACAGCAAATAATCGCAACGCTTTAAATATGAGCCTGAGTCGCTGCTGTTGTTAATAAAAAAGACCTCGTGGCCTCCCGCACTCAAAGCTTGGTGTAACTGCTGAGCAAGGGTTTTGTGTGAGGTCGATCGGGCGTTGGCGTTAGCGAAGCGATCCGAAGGAAAGCCCTCGAAGACGATCGCCACTGTTGCCCTCACCAGCACTACCTCCTCTGGCTCTGCATTCGCCTCAAAATCGGCTATATCGCGCCATTCCTGCCCCAATCCGCGACAAATTTCGATGAAATTGGCATAATCCACAGGTTTGCCATTCAGAAAATGGCTGACTGTAGATTGGGCCATCCCTAAATCCTCAGCCAGGATTTTCTGACTGGGGAAGCCATTTCTCAGGAGACAGGATTTAACTGCGCGAATGCACTCTTCGCGCACCCTTAGCGATCGTGGCATTGCTTATCACAATCAAAACACTGAAACCATCATAAATGCCAACCGTCCCTAAAGTCGATGAAAAGTCGATGAAAAGTCGATGATTTTTCCAATAACTCAGTCGCCAACTCAAATAGCCACCTGATTAGATTAGAAATAACAAGGTTGAGCTACATCGCAACGAGGTAAAAGCATTGTGCATTCTATCCTAATTTGGTCGCTGGCCTCAGCCACTAATCAACCCGGTT
Organism: Microcoleus sp. B3-A4; assembly: GCF_036705385.1. NCBI lineage: Bacteria > Bacillati > Cyanobacteriota > Cyanophyceae > Oscillatoriales > Microcoleaceae > Microcoleus > Microcoleus sp. B3-A4. The sequence goes on from NZ_JAUBUI010000032.1 coordinate 47,694, forward strand.
TCGCTTTCACCCCGCCCCTATTCTGGCTGCTACTCGGAGTTGTGCTTAGTGCGATCGAGCTATTAATCATCAAAACTCAGCCCCAGAAATACAGATTTTACGTGCTAATGATGGGAGCTTCGGCTGTAATTGAATCCTTTATTTTGTGGAGAGGATCTGTAGCATTTCAGTTTAGTTGGGCCAACATAATGTATGAAGATTTTGACTGGCAGATTTTCTACTGGATGGGGATAGCCCTCGCGCTGAGCATCTGGATTCGACCAATTTTTATTGTTCGCAAAAAGTTTGTGATTCCCGAAGCAACCGAAGCGACAACAATCTCCGAAATTTTCCCCGGAGAAACCGGAATGGTGATTTATGAAGGGGCTTCGTGGAAAGCTCGCAATGAAGATTCCCAAGGGGCGATCGCACCCCGACAAAAAGTTTACGTTTTGCGCCGCGAAGGAAACACGCTGATTGTTGTACCTGACAGATTAATTCACATCAACAGCTAAACCTTGGCATTAACCTCAATTCATCTTTAGTTCACAGCTTAAAATTACCAGGAGATTCATTATGTATCAGTATTTTTTGATGGTGTTGTTTGCAATCACCGGAGTATCCTTAGCCAGCAGCGTCAAAATCGTCCGTCAAGGAGATGAGGCATTAGTTGAAATTTTCGGGAAGTACGATCGCAAAAAACTCGAACCTGGTTTGACTTTTTTGATTCCCTTCGTCGAAACAGTCGCCTATAAACAAACTCTGCGCGAGCAAATTTTAAACTTGCCACCGCAACCATGCATGACGCGCGATCGCCTTGCCATCACCGTTGAGTTTATTGTTTACTGGCGAATAATTGACTTAGAAAAAGCTTCCTACAAAGTGCAGAATCTCAAGGAAGCGATGTTAAATATGCTGATTCTTTCAATTCGGACTCACATTGCGACATTATCTATGGAGGAACTTTACACGGCTCGCCATGAAATCAATAATGCTTTAGTAGAGGAGTTGGATACAGCGACAGATCCTTGGGGTGTGAAGTTTACAAGAGTGGAATTGCGCGATTTTGCGATCGGCAGTAAAGTGGTTCAGCCAACATCCATTGACCGAAAAGAAGTACAAAAGCTGCGAGCTTAGAGATTAGTATTCCCTCCTTTTATTCGTTACCAGGCAGAGCCTGGTAACGCAGATCCAGAGGCTCTGTCTCGCCGACTTTAATTCGCATTGTATATACCATTTAACTAGACAACACCATGAGTAAATATCAAGAATCAAGTATTAGCAATTTAGCTTTTAAAGGTTGCGGATGCTTATTGCTTTTAATGGGAATTGTAGTAGTAATTGGCGCGCTCGCTCTGCCATCATTTCTGCGTCAGGGTGGGTGTGTACCGCCGCAATCCGAAAACAAACAGTATGTTGGCTCAATGAACCGCGCACAGCAAGCCGTATTTATAGAAACAAGTGCTTTTGCTACTTATTTTGATGCTTTAGGACTTGGAATTAAAACAGAGACAACAAATTTTAAGTATTCACTTCGTGCCACTAAGAAAGCAGCATTTCATTATGGAGTATCCAAGAAGAAAGAATTAAAAACTTATGTCGGCGGTGTCTTTCTAGTTCCTGCTAAAAAATTTGAGCCAAATGCTGCTAAAGAGGAAATAACGACAACATCCATATTGTGCGAAGCTGATTCTCCCGGTACAATTAAACCAGCGGAACCAACCTATGAAAATGGTAAAATTGCTTGCGGTAAAGGCACAACACAACCGACCAGATAATCTAACTATACCCAAGATAATGACAGTCGATTACTAATATCAAATCGGCATTCAATTGAGATTTACCGGACTAAAGTCTTTACTACAAACAGGGAGGATAAAAAACTATGAGTCAACAAGATTCTAAATCAGCTAGCATTTTACCTAATGGTTGCGGATGCTTATTGCTTTTAATGGGCATTGGAGTAATTGGCGCGATCGCTCTGCCATCATTCCTGGGTGATAGCGCGCATGATAAGTATATGACATCATATATGACATTTCAAGCGCAACAGTATGTTAGCTCAGTGAACCGAGGTCAGCAAGCCTATTTTGCAGAAAAAAATGCTTTTTCCAGTTCTGTTAAGGCTTTGGGAATTGGCATTGAAAGAGAGACAACACATTTCAAGTATTCAATTCGGGCCACTAAGAAAGCAGCATTTAATTATGCAGTAGCAAAGGGAAACAAGTCCAAAAGTTATGTCGGTGGTGTTTTTCTGGTGGCTGCTAAAAACTTTGAGCCAAATGCTGCTAAAGAGGAAAGAACTACAACGTCCATATTGTGCGAAGCTGATTCTCCCGGTACAATTAAACCAGCGGAACCCACCTATGAAAATGGTAAAATTGCTTGTGGTAAAGGCACAACACAATGGCCGCACTAATCTAAATATATGCAATATAATGACAGTTAATTACTCATATCAAATCGGCATTTAATTGAGATTTCCCGGACTAAAGTCTTTACTATAAACAGAGAGGATACAAAACTATGAGTCAACAAAATTCTAAATCAGCTAGCCTTGCATCGAATGTTGGTGGATGCTTAGTGATTTTAATGGTGATGGGAGTATTGGCTTCGGTAGCTGTGCCATCCTTTCAGGTTAAGCTTAGGAATAACAAGCAATGGGAACCCAGAGATTATATTAGCTTAATCAACAAACGTCAGCAAGCCTATTTTGCCGTAAAAAGTGTTTTTAGCACTTCTGTTAAAGCTTTAGGAATTCGCATTATTAAATCCGAGACAGAAAATTACAAATATTCCCACCATACAACAAAAGAAGCAACATTTAATTATGGAGTCTCAAAACATAAAGATCTTAAAAGCTTTGTGGGTGGAGTTTTTGTAATTCCTGTTACAAAATTTGATTCAAATGCTTCTAAAACTCCAATAACGACCACATCTATAATCGGTGGTGCCTTTGTAATTCCTGCTATAAAAGTTGACTCAAATTCTTCTAAAAATAACATAGCGATCACATCTATATTGTGCGGAGCTGATTCTCCTGGTACAATTAAACCAGCGGAACCAACTTATCAGAATGGTGGAATAGTGTGCGGTAAAGGCACAACACAAGTGCGCCAACAATCTAACTAGAGGCTAGATAATGACAGTGGATTACCAATATCAAATCGGCGGCAGTCTCCCGCAAAATGCACCTACTTATGTAGTGCGACAAGCTGACTCAGAACTTTATCAAGCCCTGAAAGCTGGAGAGTTTTGTTACGTGCTCAATTCCCGACAAATGGGCAAATCGAGTTTGCTGGTGCGAACTGTACAAAAGCTCTCGGCTGATGGTATTGCCTGTGCTACGATCGACCTTTCGGACATTGGCAACCAGCAAGTCTCTCTAGATAAGTGGTACGGCGGCGTCGCTTACAAACTCTTGTGCAGCTTCAACCTGTTTAACCCAGTCGAGTTTATGACTTGGTGGCGGGAGAGAGAGTTGATGTCGCCGGTGCAGCGCTTAGGAGAGTTAATTGAAGAATTGCTGCTGGTCAAAATTTCTCAAAACCTGGTCATTTTTATTGATGAAATTGATAGCGTTCTGAGTTTCCAAGAACCGCTAGACGATTTTTTTGCATTAATTAGATGTTGCTACAATAAACGCGCTCACAATTCAGAATACCAGCGCATTACATTTGCTTTGCTGGGAGTAGCTACGCCCTCTGATTTAATTAGCGATGCAACTCGCACACCCTTTAATATCGGTTTACCTATTGAATTGCACGGTTTTAACTTACAAGAAGCTCTGCCTTTAGCAAAGGGATTTGAGGGACAAGTAGACAATCCTCAAGAGGTGTTAAAAGAGATTTTGGACTGGACTGGAGGGCAGCCCTTTCTGACTCAAAAGCTTTGCAAGCTGATTTTGCACCATGTAAAAAGCTTAGCGTCCGCTTCTATTATATCAGATTCAACGGATGAAAGCAAAACTGAAAATTTTACTACAAATCAATTATTAGTTAGCGAGATAGTACAATCTCATATTATTGATAATTGGGAATCATCCGATGAACCGGTACACATCAAAACAATTCGCGATCGCCTTCTCAGAAGTCCGCACCGCGCCAGTAGGTTATTAGGACTATATCAAAAAATATTGCCACTTTCAGAACCCCCCGATTGTAGGGGCGGTGCCCCCGTGCCCGCCCTGGTAGGGGGAATATGGGCGGATGATACTCCCGAACAAACAGAATTGCGGCTGAGCGGATTAGTAGTAAAACGAGCCGGGAAATTAACCGTATCCAACCGCATTTACGCAGCTATATTCAGCCATAGCTGGGTAGAAAAAGCACTCGGCGACTTGCGCCCCTATGCTGAATCCCTAACAGCATGGATAGCTACAAATTGTCAAGACGAATCTCGCTTGTTGCGGGGTCAAGCGCTGGAAGATGCCCGACAGTGGGCGGCAAATAAAAGTTTGAACACCCAAGATTATCAATTTTTAGGTGCGAGTCAAGAAGCGGAATTGGCCAAATTGCGCGATCGCGAAAAACAAACTCAAGCTGAAATGGAACAACTGCGCCGCGAAAAAAAGTTACTAGAGGAACTAAGCGAAGCACAAAAGCAGAAAAAAGTGATTGCGCTTAAACTTTGGCGCGAGCAACAACTGAGAGTCCAAACAGTTACAGGAGCCGCAGTCATATTAATATCAATCCTGATAGTAAATTTTTGGGTAAAACCGTCAATCGAAGAAAGAAACTACAAAATTCTCACTCTCAGTTTGCTATCAGAAACGCTATTTGCCGCCGATAAAAAAGAAGAAGCTTTGCTAGAAAGCATTAGAGCTGTTACAGAAATGAAACGATCGCTCGGAGTGAGTTCAGATATTCAGATGCGAGTGGCGATCGCCCTCGAACAGGCAGTTTACAACTTTCGGGAACGCCGCCGCTTGCAGACTCAAGCCAGTACCCTTGCTTTCGCGAGTTTCAGTCCCGACAGTCAAACAATTGTGACTGCTACCGATGATAATTATATCAAGCTTTGGCAAACTAATGGAACTTTGCAAGCAACATTGACAGGGCATACTGATAAAATTAGAAGGGCAATTTTCAGTCCTAGCGGTCAGATAATTGTCTCTGCAAGCGACGACCAAACTCTCAAAGTTTGGCAAAAAGATGGCAAATTGATTCATGATTTAAAAGGACATCGCAGTCAAATAACAAGCATCTCTTGTAGTCCAGATGGTAAAATAATTGCTTCAGCAAGTGCCGATGGAACAGTTAAACTATGGAAGATCAACGGTGAAGAATTGTTAAGTTTAAAAGTGGAGCGAGGTTGGATAACCAGCACGAATTTTAGCCCAGACGGTCAGATAATTGCTGGGGCTGGCACTGATGGCACTGTTAAACTTTGGAGTTTGAGAAAGATTGTGGAAAAGTTGCAAAAACAGCAGTCAATCGAAGCAAGCACCGATATCAAATTGCTCCGAACTTTACAGGTTGAAAGTGATAAAATTCTGAGTGTAACTTTCAGTCCAAACGGAGCAATGCTGGCGACTGCAAGTGCTGGGGGAACTGCGAGAATTTGGAGCAAAGACGGCACACCACTAAGTATTTTAAAGCATACAAGTGGAGTGACAAATATCAGCTTTAGTCCCGACAGTCAAATGTTGCTATCTGCAAGCACAGACAAAATGGTGAGGCTGTGGAACATTGACGGTACATTGCTCAAAACTTTAAAAGGTAACAAGGATGCTGTTTGGAGTGCGAGTTTTAGTCCAGACGGCAAAGCGATCGCTAGTGCTAGTGCTGACGGTACTGTGATGCTGTGGAATTTTAATCTTGACGATTTGTTGATGCAGGGTTGCGATGGAGCCCGCAATTATTTTCAGACAAATCCGATCGCCAATTCAAACAATCGCCACCTCTGCGATGGGATTGGAACTCCGTCGGAACTCACCCAAAAAAAACCGGGTTAAGAGTCAAAATGTTGAGTTTGGCAGCAAATTATCTAGGCAGAAACTGGCTTTTTGACCGCCCCTGGGTCTAGGGCTGATATGGTTTAATTTGGTAGCAGCTAATAGGTAATAGGTCAGCCCGATCGGTGTATTCAACTCTAGAACAAAAGTACCAGCGCCTGCAAAAAGACTTAAGAAACGGAGTCATCGCCCTTGGTGGCATTGTATGCACGGGTACTCTCTGGTATCGGCTGGTGGAAAAATGGTCTTTGCTCGATGCCGCTTACATGACAGTCTTTACCCTCGCAACTGTCGGCTACGGTGAACTTCACCCCCTCGGCAAACGTGGGCGAATGTTTACCATATGCCTGATTTTGATGGGCGTGATTGTGATTGGTTTCATCGTCAACCGCTTTACAGAAGCGCTAATTGAAGGATATTTTCAAGAAGGAGCAAGAATTAGGCAGCAGCGACGATTGGTAGATTCTTTGATCGGGCATTACATTCTCTGCGGTTTTGGGCGCACTGGTCGCCAAATTGCCTTGGAATTTCAAGCCGAATATATCTCTTTTGTGGTGATAGATTCGGCGGTGCAGTCGGTTGAGGCAGCTTTGGCGCTGGGGTACACGGCTGTGCAAGGAGACGCGACTTTGGACGAAACTTTGGTGAATGTGGGGATCGATCGCGCAATTTGCATAGTAGCAGCTTTGCCTTCGGATGCCGAGAATTTATACACTGTCATGTCGGCGAAAACTCTGAATCCGAAGGTACGGGCGATCGCCCGCGCCACCACAGAAGAAGCCGTAAAGAAGTTGCAGCGGGGTGGCGCCGATGCCGTCGTATCCCCCTACATTACCGGGGGAAAACGCATGGCTGCGGCGGCTTTGCGGCCTCAAGTTATGGATTTTTTAGACGGTGTTTTGACGGGTACCGAGAGTTCTTTTTACATGGAAGAATTTTTGGTCGATCCCAATAGTTGTGTCTACGTCGGGCAAACTTTGAGAAATGCCAAGTTGCGATCGCAATCGGGGGCTTTGGTTTTAGCAGTGCGGCGCGCTGGCGGAACTTTGATTGTGGGGCCTACTGGAGAAACTGCGATCGAAGGAGGAGATATGCTGATTTGTTTGGGCACTGCTGAACAACTGCGAACTCTCAATCAAATCCTCAGTCCCCTGAGTTTTCGCCTCCCCCGGCCCCCGAACTAATACGATGTCAAGTTTGTAGCCAGGAATGCAAGTCCTCTCTCGATCAATGCTTCCCATAACAATTGACACTCGATGGCGTAAACGCACGGGGGTTCTTTAAGCTGGACTTCCCCCCTACAAATGTACTAACAGTCCTCAAACTTTTACTCCACAAAAAATACAACTGTTGAGCTGAAAATTTCTACCCATTTATAAGCAATAGCTGACGCAGGATCTCGCGATCCTCTGTTGTAAATTCAATATAATTGCCGATCGCAAACAGATATCAATCATCTACATGGGTAAACAATTTTTTACTCAACAGTTGAAACCTTTGTGATCAGAGGCTTAAAAATGCTAAATATCGAATCGAATTAACGCGACGGTGTTTGCGAGATTGGGGGGTTTTATAGAGATAATTTTAACGGTCTGTACTTACTGACTCAAGAATTGAGAGAATTGGTGGTATAATGCGCGGTTTTGCTTCTCTAACCTTAGAGAGAAGCAAGACGGATGCAGAAATACGTCCTAAGAGTTTTGCGATCGCCCCTAGCGTGAAGTAAGATTCTTGTTAATTATTGCGCTCCGCTCACGAGAAAAAATTATGGCAGATATGTCCGGTCAAGACCCCTCGGAAATTAAAATGGCGACGGTTGATGAAGAAGAAAAAGGCGCAACGTTTAGCGGTACGGTCATCCTTGGTATCGATGTCGAGGGTGCTGGGGAAGTCCTTTTCTTCAGAGACTTTTTGATTGAAGATTATAAAGGCGAACTTACCGCTTATCTGGCAACAGATGGCAATATAACGAAAAGCATTGATTTAGGCGAAGTTAAGCATAAGAGCAGCAGCTTTAAGCTGCCAATTCCGCTGGGGACGGATACATCACCCTACAATACCGTCGTGCTGCGCGACGAAAAAAGCAAGAAAAAAGTTGTGACGATCAAGCTGTAAAATTTGCAATTTAGCTCGTAGTTCAGCCAAATTCGTTAGCGCCGCCCTCGAAGAGGATCGCCCTTTTTTTCCTGAAGTGCGTGAAGCGAAGCTATCCCGTAGGGAATCGCTCTTAAATTAAGGTGCGTCACTTTCGATCGAACGGCGAAGTTTTGCGATCGCTCGTAAAGTGACGCACTCCTCTTTTTAAAACGGAATCGGATCGTAATCGGGATTTTCCGGCTCGTTAGGCGAACTCGAAGATCTATCGGACTCAGAATTTGAAGACTGATGCGAGTTCCAATCCGAACTAGACGTGCGGTTAGCGCCACCGGGAGCGCTGTTAGAACTGCGGCCTCGCGAACTCATGGGAACAACATTGCTCGGCACATTAGCCGGCGCGCTGTCGCGAATTTGAGCCGGTTCCGGGGCGGTTCTAGTTGGGGGAGCCGAACTCATTGCATCAGCCCCGACACTGTAAATCCTTTGAGCTGTCAGTTCAGCGCGCTTTTCTTTAACACCATCTCTTTCGATCGTATTCATGCTCAGCCTTCCCTCAATAATCACGCGATCGCCCTCGTGATATTTCTCGTGAATTTCTTGAGCAAAATTTCCCCATCCTATCACTTTCAAATGTTCGGGCGGATCTTCTGGTTTTGGACCGGGAAACTGCACCAACATCTCAGCGATTTGAAGTTGATTGTCAGGAGTATAACGGAGTTGCGGTTGTTGAATTATTTCCGCCATCAAAATGCAGCTATTCATCTGTTATCTGTGCGTAATTGGGAATTGGATGTTGAAGAAAGAAGGAAGAAAGAAGAAGGAAGAAGGAAAAAATAGCTATCCGTGTACCGATGACTTGTGCGTCTTGCTTTTGGGAATTGCCTGCAAATTGGTAATTGGTGATTACTGATTTTTAGGTGCTATTCGCTATTAGTTGTCACCGATTACGGATTACACGTTACCAAATTTATCTTGGAGAACCGCCGCCTCGGCTTGACTGACAAAATCGTGAACGAGGGCGCGGTACTCCTTCAACGTTTCAGATACCCAATCTCGATCCTCACTGTTGGCGAAGATATGAACGGTCGGTTCACTAGCATCGGGTAAAACTAATACCCAATTGTCGTCGCTGTAGTTAAAAATCTTCACTCCATCTAATAATTCTAAACGATCGGGCGAATGAGTTTCTACTAAATGTCGCATCAGCGAACCCTTAATAGTCCAAGGACAGCGGACGCTGTAACTGCGGTGGGTGATGCGGGGAAGTTCCGCCTTGATCTGGCCGAGCGATCGCTCCTGAATCGTCATCATTTCTATCACTTTAGCAATGCAGAACATTCCGTCAAATCCGGGATGCAACTGCGGGAAAATAAAACCCATAAGGCCGCTGCCGCCCAAAACTACATTCGGGTTTCTGTTAGCGGCTTCCATCAAAGCAGTTGGGTTCGCCTTCGTGCGGATTACCTTGCTTTGATAGCGTCGGGCGATCGCCTCCACCGCAGAAGACGCATGAACCGGCACTACTACTGTACCTTTGGGATGAGAAGTCAGCATCAAATTTACCATCAGCGCCGTCAGCATTTCCCCGCGAATCGCTATCCCAGACTCATCTACCAAAATGAGCTGTTCGCCGTTAGCCGATACCTGCACTCCAAAATTCGCGCTGAGTGCTTTCACCACCCGGCCGAGTTGGTCGAGCAAATATTCCCGTTCTCCGTTGCTTAGAGAAGTCTGCTTGAGACTGGCATTGAGTACCACCGCATCGCAGCCGAACTTGGCAAGCATTTGGGGCAAAATGGCTCCAGAAACCGCGTAAACGTAATCGATTACCACCTTAGTATTGCTGTAGCGTATTGCCTCAACATTCATCTGCCGCTCAAAAATGCGGTTGTAAACATCGAGAGCTTGGTTAAAGTACGTCATCTCTCCAATTTCGGGAATTAGAGCTCGCCGCAAATCTTCCTTAAAATAAGCCCCCTCGATTTTTTTCTCCGCTCCTTTAGTAATATTGATGCCTTTGATATCGAAGAATTCAATTAAAATGTGGTCGGAGCGATCGGGAGAAATGCGAACGTGAATGCCGCCGGCAATTGATATCGTAGACGAAACCGTGCGCGCGATCGGAATCGCCGTCGATTCCAAATTGACCACATTAATTCCCACCGACATCAAACCCGCAATCAAAGACCTCGAAACCATCCGCGAAATGCTCCGCTGGTCGCGAGAAACCGATACCGAAGTCCCGGGTTTCAAAGTCGAGCCGTAAGCCGCGCCCAATTTCACCGCAAATTCCGGGGTAACATCCACATTTGCCAGTCCTTGAACGCCACGCTGACCGAACAAATTCCGCTTAGCTTGTTCTCCCCAAATTAAATTTTGATTTAACAGAGCGCCGGATTCAATATTTTTGCTCGGCCAGACGCGCACGCTTGGCCCCACTTGTGCTTCTTCTCCCACGATGGACATTGAACCGACGACAGCACCTTCGAGGACGTGAGCGCGCCTGTCTACGCGGGTGCTCCGGCAAATCACGCAGGCCCTAAGATGCGCGTCTTCACCGACAATTGCTCCGTTCCAGACGATGGGGCGTTTGAGGTTGGCGTCGGCCCCGACTGTCACGTTATCTCCGATCACTGTACCGGCATCGATTTTAACTCGGGCTCCAATTCGGCAATTGTTGCCGATCATGGCCGGTACTTCGACGATCGCGCTATCGTCAATAAAAGTATTCTGACCTACCCAAATTCCCGATCGAACTTCGTTGTAGTAGCTCAAATCCAGTTTGACCTTTCCCCGCAGCGCATCGTACTGAGATTCCCGGTAAACATCTAGCTGGCCGACATCGCACCAGTAACCCTCGGCGATGTAACCGTACATCGGCTCGTTTTTTTCCAGTAGCAGGGGAAACAAGTCTTTCGAGAAGTCGCACTCCTGATTTACCGGCAGGTAATCCAAGACTTCGGGTTCTAAAATATAAATGCCGGTATTGATAGTATCGGAGAAAATTTCGCTGCTAGAAGGCTTTTCCAGAAAGCGACTGATGCGGTAATTTTCCTCGGTAATCACGACCCCGAATTCCATCGGGTTGGGAACGCGAGTTAAAATTAACGTGGCTTTGGATTGCTGGCTGCGGTGAAATTCGATCGCTGCCGTTAAGTCGAAGTCTGTGATGCTGTCGCCGCTGATGACCAGAAAAGTTCGATCGAGCAGTTCAGCAATATTTTTGACGCAACCAGCCGTACCCAGCGGTTGATCTTCCTCCACAGCGTAAGTTATTTGAACGCCAAACTCTGCCCCGTCAGTAAAATATTCGCGCATGACATCGGGAAGGTAGTGCAGCGTCGCAATAATTTCCGTAATCTGATGCCTTTTTAGCAAATTAATAATGTGTTCTGCGATCGGGCGATTGAGAATCGGCACCATCGGTTTGGGCAAATCGCAGGTCAAGGGTCTGAGCCTCGTTCCCGACCCCCCAGCCATTAGCACTGCACGCATAAAATCCTCCTTGCTTAGAAAGCTCTCTACCGTCATTGTCCGCTAGAAAAAGTTTGCCTGCTGTAATTCGTGGGCCACCAGCAATCAGTTCTTACTTAAATATCTTCGAGTAGTGACACGTCTGGGAAATCCCGTTCGGCCTGGCCGTCCCCCAACAGCAACCGATTTCAACCGAATTAGAACTGGCGGCATTGCACCTATCCCCCGGTCGAGCTCGGATTGGTAGGGGATGTTGGGTAATACCAGTTAAAAAAAGAATGCAACTGTAGGCCCGTGCTCGAAACCCTTCTGTCATCAGTCATTCCCAATTCTTTAATTCTTCAATTCTTCAATCTAAAATGGTATAAGTCCTCAGAATCATCGACTTTTGGCAGAAGCCCCTTCTTGCTTGCTCCGTGAAAGCTATTTCAGGGGTGTTATTTTTAAGTTTGTGGCTAGCGGGGAGTTGGAAGTCTCTTTCTGAAGGTGGAATTACTACGGCTAGCGGTGCGCTTTGGCATCTGATAAATGATAGATTAAGGGTAGCGCTTTGACTAGCTGACCCAAAATCCTATCCATTGCTTAGGGGTTTTTTAAATGAGTACGTTAATTAGCTTGGCATTGCTGATCGCTTACGGTGGCGGTATTTGGAAATTTTGGAATGGTTTCGATCGCACTAACTTCGACAGAAGTTTTACAAATCGCCTGAAGCTCGCGCTGCTCTGGCCGGCGTTAATTTTTAATAAGCCTTACCGCCAAAACTTTACAAAAGCTCTCAAAGCCTCTAAAAGGTAATTCAAGAATGTCTAAAAAGTCCGATCGCCCAGCAGCGGGTCAGGAGCAGACTTGGTTTGCTAAAGGAAAATCAGATAGCTGGCAAGTTTTACTGTCGCAAGTCGCTTCTCGATTCGATCGCGAATACCGGGGAGAAGCTTTCGCTTTACCCGAAGAAGTCGAAGCAATGCCGATTTTCCTAGAATCTGTTGCAGGAACTCTCCAAGCAAAAACAGTTTCTCCCTTCTGGAAAATTGCCAAACCTCAAAAAAATCAGCGCTGTTTAGACATTGGCTGCGGAGTCAGCTTTCTCATCTACCCTTGGCGGGATTGGGAGGCATATTTTTACGGTCAAGAAATCAGCAGCGCGGCGCGAGACGCCTTAAACGCTCGCGGCCCTCAGCTCAATTCTAAGCTGTTCAAAGGCGTAGAATGGGCTCCCGCTCACCAGTTAAATTACGAGGAGGCTCAGTTCGATTTATGCCTCGCTACAGGCTTTAGCTGCTACTATCCCATAGACTATTGGAGTATTGTCATGGGAGAAGTAAAGCGGGTACTAAAACCGGGCGGTCATTTTGTTTTTGATGTTCTCAACCCCGATGCTCCTTTAGCAGAAGATTGGGCAATTTTGGAAACTTATCGAGCCGGCGACGTATTTTTAGAGACAATTGAAGATTGGGAAAAAATGATTAAAGCTGCGGGCGCTAAGGTAGTAAAAAAGCAAAGCGGCGACTTATTTCAAATGTATAAAGTTCAATACAATTGAGAGGTTAAGGGGAATAAATAATTAGCTTTGCAGTCAAAAATTCAATCCTCCAAAGCCTGGTCGGGGGGACGAAAAACAACTTCATTCTTAGTGGATAAAGTAGGGTGCGTCAGCAAGTAGAAATTAGTTTGAGAAGCAACAAATATTCAAGCTGATGCACCCTACTAACTACTAACTCACAATAGTCAAGCAAGCAGATTGGATATTACCCATTCCCCTACCGGATTGCCAATTATCGATGCCCAATTACCGATGCCCAATTAATTTTCGGTAGCGGCAGGAGATGGCGCTGCTTCCGGCGATGGCGACACTTCCGGGGCAGGAGATGGCGACACTTCGGCAGCAGGAGATGGCGCTGCTTCCGGCGATGGCGACACTTCCGGGGCAGGAGAGGGTGCAGCTTCGGGCTGCGGGGACTCTTCGGCGGCAGGAGATGGCGCTGCTTCGGGCTGCGGAGACTCTTGGGCGGCAGGAGATGGCGCTGCTTCGGGCTGCGGGGACTCTTCGGCGGGTTGCCGTTGAGGAGAAGGCGACTGTTCCGCTGCTGGTTTCGGTTCAGGCGAGGGTGACGGTTGAGCCGCAGGCTTGGGTGCGGGCGACGACGGTTTGGCCCCTGGCTGCGGTTTGGTGGCCGGGGCCGGCGGCTTCTCAAACTGCGGTTTCACTTCAATAGGCGCTGGGGAGGGCTGGCCGGTTGGTCTGCTGGGCACTGTCGGGGCGGGCGCTGGCTGTTGGCCTGGTGGGTTGGGCCTGGTTGGTGTGACAGGAAGGCCACTGCAAACTTTTTCGTCGTACTTAAACTCGACAGCCAGTTGGTAAAGCTTGTGCGTGCTGGCTGCTTCAAATGTTAGAGAAGGGCTAATAATCGCAATTTTAGCCGCATTGTCGAGAATACCGTAACCCGTGGGGACGATCGGCTGAGGCTCGGCCTTGAGCAAGCCTTGAGGGCTGACAACTGCTCCAAAAACAGCTCTTCCTTGGAGTTTTTCCGAGCAAGCTGTTACGGGATAAGGGACAGGCACAGGAGTCGGGCCCGTCATTTCCAAGTCAGGATAAGCCTTTTTGAATTTCTCAAACAAAGCAACATAGGTATTTGCAGCCGCCAGCAGTGTCTCTCTGTCGGTGGGTAAGTTTGAACCCGGTTGTCCGGACTGTCCTAGCTGTTGCTGTCCCTCTTCAAATTGTTGTCTCCTGATTCTTTCTTCGGGAGTTCCTGCGATGAGATTCCTTTTATTGGGATCTTTTTGAGTCAATTTTGGTACTCCATCGGGTCCCACATTCCTGCTAATTGGGAATTCCGGGGTAAAGACTGGAGCTCCGTCTGGAAATAGTGGGAGTCCGCCTCTACTGGCTATGATCTTTTTGAGCGCCTCTGCTTCATCTTCCGAGCCGCCACCGGGAAGCTGGGGCGCTTCTGGCAGCGATGGCGGCGGCGGGATATTGCGATCGAAATTACCCGGTAAGGGCGGGAAAAGAAAACCGCTGGGAGGTACGGGTGGGACGAAAGTGGGTGTTGTTGGCTGGGGGGGGGTTCTGACTGTTGGGGATGATGGAGTTTTGGGAGGTGGCGGGGCTGTTGGGGCCGTGAAGGGCGGGAGAGGGGAAGGAGGGAGAGGGGAAAAGAATCCAGGAGGGGGCATTCCCGGCGGCATGGCGGGCAAGTTGATGGTATCAGGTGGGGGGGGCAAGGGCGGGGCTAACTTTGGCGCTGGCCGAAGGGGAACTGGTGCGATCGAAAATGGCGTAAATCGCGTATTAGACGGTCTCGGTGGTAGGGTTTGTGGCAGGCGGCCGGCTTCTGCGGGAGTTAGCTCTACTAAGCCGACAGAACCGGGGATATTTTTTGAGGAATTTCCACCATAAATTATGTTTGAGAGCGTCGGGGCAGTGACTCCGAACACTCCGTGAAGGCTGACAGAAGCTAGGGCTGCCCACCAATAAGGCTGGCGCAGCGGTTCGGAAAGGGTGTTGGCTAGGGAGGAAGAGTCAGTCATTTAAATTTTAGATTTTAGATTTTAGATTTTAGATTGGGGGATTGGGAGATTGTTAGATTTTAGATTTTAGATTGGGGAATTGGGGGATTGAGTGATTGGGGGATTGGTAATTTATATGGTTGTGGTTGTGATTGAGTGTGAATTCGTTTTAATGAGGAGAGGTGTGGAATTTAAAGGTATAATTTTAGCACGATCGCCCTCGAAGTTGCCCGCTCGACTTTTATTAAGATTTCGCGACCCTCACATCCAGCACTCAAGCGTAGAAACCCGGTTTTTTGCCTGCTTCCACGCTTGTATAGCAACCGCAAATAGGGTGGGGAGGTTGTTAATTGCTCAAACCATTGTTTTCCTTGCCGAATGCCTTTAGCCAAATCCTATACACGGTTTCTCAGGTATTGTTGAGAATGGTCAGCGGGCCTCAGGCGGGCAGGACTGGCGCGATCTAAAAAACAGACTGCACCGCTGCTATACCGTCTTTCTCCGGGATCTGGAGCGCCACTTATTCATTAAACACGATCGATCCGTTCGATCGACCCCTGTTTCCAATTCGGTTACACAACCGGATTCATCCGTGGAAGTAATTATTCAATCGAAAATCCCAAATCCAAAATCCAAAATCGATGGATTCACCAGCGATAGCGGTAATTTTTAAAAGGAGCTCCCTCGATGGTGAGCAAGTCGATGGGATAAATTGGAGCGCCGCTTGCCATATATTGAAACATTTCTCGAACTTCCTCTCCCCGCAACGACAACTGGTCTAATTCCTTGAGAGAATACCAGCCCGCGCACAAAGTATGCTCATCCGGCTTACTCTTGGGCGGCGTCTTATCTTGTGGACGAGCCACAAAAATGACTCGGAGGCGCACATTACCCTTAGGCATCACTGTGTGCTCTACCCGGAGAATTCCCTCAATGATGATGGAAATGCCCGCTTCCTCAAGGGTATTACGCATAGCAGCTTCGAGCAAAGTCTCCCCTTTTTCCACTCGCCCTGCTGGGAGATACCACTGCTGCTCGTACTTGCGCTCTTGTACCAGTAGAAAACGGTCTTCTAAGTGAACGACAACTAGGGTAAAATACCATGTTTGAATCGGCTCGCGAGCCATAGAAGTAGATATTCCCTAAGCAAAAGGTTTAACGAGCGGCAGATGTTAGCAATCCAAAGGATGCTTCGGCAAGCGTCTTTGAACTTGAAAAACAGATCGTAGCACTCCGGCCGCAAAATCTAAAATCTAAAATCTAAAATCTAAAATTGACAATGCCATTACCAACCGTGATTTTACCAGGATATTTTGCTGCTGCTTCCGACTATCGCGAATTAGAAAAGTCTCTGGTCGATCGAGGTTTCCCAACAGTAACAGTGCCTCTGGGCAAGGGAGATTGGTTGCCGACTTTTGGCGGGCGGTCGATGGTGCCAATTTTGCGACAGCTCGATCGCACAGTCAAACAAATGTTACAGCAATACGGCGTTTCCCAGATCAATCTCGTCGGTCATTCCGCCGGCGGCTGGATTTCTCGCATCTATTTGGGCGAAAAGCCTTACACCATTCACGGCGACGTGCTTGAGGACGCGGGTTTGTGGGAAGCTCACCCTTATGTGAATACTTTAATCACTTTAGGCACGCCGCACGTCTCTCAAGAGCGCTGGACGCGCAAAAATCTAGATTTTGTCAAAATTCACTATCCCGGGGCTTTTCACCCGCAGGTGCGCTACGTGTGCGCTGCTGGGAAGGCTGTTTTTGGGAAGCGCGGTTTAGGGACTTGGCTGGCTTATAAAAGTTACGAGTTGACTGTGGGGAAAGGTGAAACTTGGGGAGATGGAATTACGCCGGTGGAAGCTGCTGTTTTGGATGGGGCCGAAAATTTGGTGTTGGAGGGGGTTTGGCATTCGCCTCGTTCTCCGGGGAAGTGGTACGGTTCGGCGGAGGTTTTGCCGACTTGGATTGAATATTTGCGTTAGAAACGAACTGCGAAGACGCGAAGGACGCGAAGGAAGAAGCAGAAGGTTTAAGAGGTGGATTTAGTTAGGATTTGATATTAGGAGCGAGTTTAGTGCTGCAAAACTCGCCCCCCCGATGCTATGTTTGCTTAAATTTTTATCACTAACTCAATAGAGTGAAAAAATATTTTATGTGCATCATCGGTAAGATTCAGAAGTCACGGCGAACCACACAATCAAATTAGAGGTTGGCTGGGGTGGAATTGGGCGACAATGCTACTGTGCGCTTGGACGCATATAACGAATTTTAGCCGGATGCTTTGTTGAGAATTGATGCGGGAGGTCGATCACCAATTAGCGATGATGATTATGTGCGATCGCACTCCGTAGAATCATCGCAGTGTTTGGTATTGGGAGTGAGGGGCGATCGCTCTTTTTTTAACTCAAGCATCGCTTTCCATCTAATCCTCGCATTATCATAGTAGAAATAGAATAAGATTGTGAAAGGTGAACAAATGGCACAAATTACCACGACTGAATTACCTCAAACCCTCCAGACTCTACTTATAGAGGTCGAACGTACCAAAACCCCCCTCACCATCATCCATGAAGGGAAACCATTAGTGATTATCTATCCTGCCACTACCCAAACCCTACGCCCTGTATTTGGCACAATGAAAGGAAGCGGTGAAATATTAGGAGATTTAATTGCTCCTGTCGCCGAACTATGGGAAGTTTTGGAATGAAACTTTTACTTTATAGAACCCATTTGGGATCTATTCACTTACCACATCTGCCAACCGTTTGAGCATTAGCCGAATAAAACATAGATTG